>JADZDZ010000078.1 GCA_020850785.1 Candidatus Sumerlaeota bacterium
AAGCGCCCGCTGAGGCAGGTGAACGTGGCCACGAGCGGTGGCCATTTGCTGACGTTCGCCAGCGTATCAAGATCGACCGAACGCCAGATGCTTTCCGATGCCCACACGGTTGTATTGCCATGGCCCGTGTAGAGAACGAAGGCGGCGCCGGGAGAGGTCTCCAAACCGGATTTGATGGCGGCCCGCTCATCAAGGCCGTCACTGCCGACGACATCAATGCGAACGGATGGGTGATTCGTCGCTTCCCAAAGTGCCTGCAGCGTCGGCACGTCCGACTGGAAGTCGTCGGACTGACCCGTGTCGGTGTCATCCGTCAGGAAGAGCGCGGGGCGCGTGAGGTCCGCCTTGAAGCCCGCGGCCAATGCGTCGAAGGCAACGCTGCGATTCACCGCACGCTGCAATTCCGTCAGGGTCTTTGCAGGGATTCGCCCAAGCTGAACGTCCTCGAATTCATCGTTTCCAATGATCGTTGCGTAGGGATAATCGATCGCGTTTTCAATCGTGAGTCCGCCGTTGAGAACGCCGTCCTCCACGCTGGGGGGAACCTGCGCGCCCGTCTGCTTCTTCAAGTAATCGCGCGGGTCGAGGCTTCCATGAGCGGCGATCAACACAAAGGGATACGGGGTTCGCTGCGGGGAATTTTCGAGGATGTCACGCAGCGCGGAAGCGATGGCATCCGGCGACTGCTGGCCGCCGTTGTAGGTGTTGTAGGCGGCCTGCGGATCGAGCATCACCGTGCGCGTCGACTGAAGCGCCGCCAGCGGCTGAAGCGCGCTGTGAAAGGACGGTGGTGCGACGTAGATGCCGCCAAGGATTTCATTCGCCGCAGGAAGCGCGGGCAGGACTTCCATGGAGGTCGGGGCGATGGTCAGGATCGAGGCGATGCGCTGCGCGAAGAAAGTTCCGCCGGCGGCGGGGACTTCAAACTCAATCGCAACGGTGCCGTTGGTGTCGATGAAGGTTGAGGGCGACAGCAAGCGAACCGGTGCCAGCGGGTCGGTGATGTCCAAGAGGATCACGTCGGCGGCGGTGGTTCCGGCAGGGAATCCGCCAATGGTGCGCAGTTGTGGCGTCGCACCCGCAGGGACATCCACCGTGCCGATTCCGCGATCGTTGATACGCGGATAGGCGGTGTAGTCCAGCTTCACAATGTCCAGAAACTGCAGGTCCGCGTAGCCTGCGGCGGGAATCTGATGCGTCACCTGAATCTTGTTCACGGGAATCGTGTTCAGGTTCATCGTGCCGTTGAATGTATAGACAGTGCGCCCTTCCCACTGCTGCTGGGGCAGCGTGACGCCCGCCAGATGCATGTTCACCGTGTGATCGGGATTCTCCGTCGTGGTCTGATTGTATCCAATCAAACGAAACTCATAACTGACAGTGTTGCTGGTGACGACATCATTCAGCAAAAGGTCGCGGGAGTAGCTGTTGTTCGCAAAGTTCCTCCAATAAACGAAGCGCGTCCCCGGTTGCTGATTCGCGCTCTGCTGATATTCCGCCTGCACGTCGAAGGTTCGCGTGCGCGCGATGGCGATTTCTGCGTTGCCGGGGGCGAGCGTGGGGAATGCAGGGCGCGAGGCCACCTGCGGCGCGGGCGCTGCATTGGAGGCCGCAAAAATGGAATCGGAAAGATCGGTCAGCGTGTTGCGGCGCGGTGCGTAGAACCACGCATTCCCGCCGAAGGCGCCACCGACGGAAACGGTGTTGCCGTGATGGCTGAGGTGAAGCGAACCCGTCGTCGCTCCGTCAATGTCCGCCATCGGTGTCTGGATGATTTCGTCGCCCAGCGCATAGGTAATGCGGTAGGGAGCAAGCGGCGATGGCAGCGAGCGCGCGCTCCGTTGCGCCGAAGTCAGGGGAGCGGTTTCGACCTCTCCCCCGTTGATGAAAATGGATTTCGCGATGCGCTCTGCATCGGGGAATGAAGCGAGCGATGCCTGTGGCGATTTGCGCGATGATGTCGGCAGCGGGACGGAAATTTCGACGCGGAGTTTTCGCAGCGCGGGATCGCAGGCTTTCTCATTCACCGTGACCTTCAACGCCGGGAAGGTACCCGAATGAACCTTCTCAATCGTGAATTCCCCACTCAGCGGCTGATAGGTTGCATTGGTGATCGCATCGACAAGTTTCACCGACCAGTCGCCCGCGTCCGTCGGAAGCGCAATCAGGCAGCTTTCGGTGCGATCCACAACGCGCGCGGGAACAATTGCGTCGTCGTCGGGAATTTCACCCGGCGCAGCGATGGCGGCCTGCGCAGGCAGGGTAATCGTCCGTTCTGCGGAAAGATCATACTCAAGGATGTACGTTGTGGATTCGCCGGACGATGACTTCGCATTTCTTGAGGAAAGAAAGTGGAAGTCCGCATTGGCACGCGCGGCAGCAAACACAAGCACACCCGCGATGATCGCACGTAAAGCACTGCCCATCAGCCCGCCACTCCCCCGCTGTTTCGTCATTTGGTGGAATTCACATTCTGCATACTCGCCAGTCGAAGCTGTCTTCGCCGCCAAAGTTGCGCAATCAGGAGATAGCAGGCGAAGGCAATCGCGATGCCCGCCCAGCCTGAAAACAAATCGTCGAAACCGGGCCGCCGATCCACCATGCCGCTTTGGCGAAGCTCATCAAAGAGGGCCGCGCCGAAACCAAATCCCAATCCCACCACCTCTGCAATTCTGGCGTGAATGGGGCCGCGCCAGCTCCGCATGAGCGACCCCAGCGCCCCAGCGAAAAGGCCATAGGGGGCATAGAAGAGGACGTGTTGCAGGAGGTCCCAGGCGGGCGGCTGATAGTGCTTCCATTCCGGGGAGAGGATTTTTCGGGAAATCAGGAACTCCCGAAAAAAGTTTTCGATCTGATTGAGCCCGTGGCGGGACATGACTGCCAAGTGGGCTGTCAGGATCGTCCAGGCGACCACAACAATGATCAAAGCCACCAAAGTAGCGGGGACGAGCAGCGGACGGGGTTTGACGGGGGCCTGCGGGGTCATGACAAGAGTGTGTAGTGATACTTGCACAAAGGGGTCTGTCAACGAGGAGGGTGGCGAGGATGCAGCCGCTTCCTCGAAAGCCTCATAAATCCATTCATATCAATAGCACACTTTGCCAAAACTGGCAACTTTCGCGGCGATTGACATACCACCGGTCGCGGGCGCCTTCTTGGGGCATAGGCGCTCAGGGCGTTCTGGCTCCCGATCGTAAGAGGTTGTGTAGTAGCCGTCGCGCTGCCGCCGTTGTGAAGTCCCCCTTACAGCCTCAAAAGCTGAATGGTTGATTATTGGCCCGCTGCCGGGCCGTGAAAAGGATACGCGATTGGTTC
>JADZDZ010000079.1 GCA_020850785.1 Candidatus Sumerlaeota bacterium
CCGTGATGAGGCCCATCGCAATGCCCGCGACGGCGCCCTTCAGCGGAACACCGGCGTCCATCAGCGCCATCGAGGTGCTGCAGACGGTCGCCATCGATGACGACCCGTTGGATTCAAGAATCTCCACAACCGCGCGGATCGTGTAGGGGAATTCATCCTTCGGCGGCAGCGCCTTGGAAATCGCGCGCTCCGCCAGCATGCCGTGGCCGATTTCGCGACGACCGGGGCCGCGGGGCGGACGGCACTCACCCACCGAGAACGATGGGAAGTTGTAGTGCAGCATGAAGTCCTTGTAGTAGACGCCGGTCATGTCGTCGATCATCTGCTTGTCGTCGACACTGCCGAGCGTCACAACAGCCAGCGCCTGCGTCTGGCCGCGCGTGAACACCGATGAGCCGTGCACTGCGGGGAGCACATCGATTTCCGACCAGATCGGACGGACTTCCGTGGGGCGACGGCCGTCTGCACGAACACCTTCCTTGATCACACGGCGGCGCATTGCCTTCTCGTCCAGCGTGAGGACGGCCTTTTCGATTTCGACTTCCTGCTCCGGATATTTCTCGATCAGAGCAGCGGTGATTTCCTCCACCGCTTTGCGAACCCGCTGGTCGCGCGCGTTCTTCTCATGCGTTTCCTGAATATCCTTGATGTGGGACGGAATCAACTTCGCGACATCGGCGATCAATTCCGTGTTCGGCTTCGGTTCCTCGAAGCGCATCTTCGGCTTTCCGCATGCCTTGCGAAGGACTTCGATGCCGGCGCAAATCTTCTGGATGGCGGCGTGACCCGCAGCCCGCGCCTCCAGCAGCTTGTCCTCGGTAATTTCCGAAGCACCCGCCTCCACCATGTTGATGCCGTCCGCATGGCCGGCGATGACAAGATCGAGCGACGATTCAGCACTCTGCTCAACGGTCGGGTTGACGACCAACTGATTGTCAACGATGCCAACGCGGACACCGGCGACGGGCTTGATCAGGGGAATCTGCGAAATGTGCAGCGCGGCGCTCGCACCGGCAAGCGCAACGAGTTCCGCAGGGATGTTCTTGTCGATGGAAACGATCGTGACGTAAATCTGCACTTCCTGCATGAAGCCATCGGGAAAGAGCGGACGAATCGTGCGGTCAATGATGCGCGCACGCAGTGTCTCCGCATCGGAAGGCTTCGCTTCGCGCTTGAAGAAACCGCCGGGGATGCGTCCGCCGGCGTAGAACTTCTCGCGATAGTCCACCATCAGCGGGAAGAAGTCCTTGTCGGTCGGCTCCTCGGACACGACGGTCGCGACCAGCGCAACGGTGTTGCCGACGCGCGCAAGCACGGCGCCTGCGGATTGCTTGGCCAGCTTGCCGGTCTTCAGTTCCAGCGTCTGGTTGTTTCCGAATTCGATGTTGATCGTATGTTCGGTGAAATTCAGTCCATCCTTGGACTGCACTACTGGGTCACTCATGTAAACCTCCTGGGTTCCATTGGAAGAGTGGAATTGAATGTATGCGCGATCGGTTCGCGCAGCGACAAACCCGGGAGGCTCGGAATTTACAACGGCGGCCAGCCGCACGAAGCGTTCGCTGGCGGGCGATGCAAATCCCGCGCTCCGGGTTCAAATCAGCAAATCAGGATGCGCCTAAGGCGCGCTGCGGTGGTGTGCCTCCCTTCTTGCGTTGAGGATGGTATCAAACGACAGCCGCACCGCAGTTGTCTGCGGTGCGGCTGACTTGAAGCGTTGCTGAATACAAGGCGACGATTACTTGCGGATTCCGAGCTTCTGGATCAACGTGCGGTAGCGGTTGATGTCCTTCTTCTTCAGGTAATCGAGAAGGCGCTTGCGCTGGCCGACGAGCATCAACAGGCCGCGACGGCTGTGATGATCCTTCACGTGCTTCTTGAAATGATCATTCAGCTCGTTCAGGCGCTCGGTGAGGATGGCAATTTGGACTTCGGGGGAGCCGGTATCGGTGGGATGAGTCTTATACTCTTCGATCAGGCTCTTCTTCTTTTCTACGGTAACTGGCATGCATGTCTCCTGAGATATGAACCGCCATTGACAAAGTCATCCGCTGGAGAGGGCGCGATACCTTGTGCAAGGCTGGGATTAAGAGCAGCGCGGGGGGCTCCGATGTCAAGGGCGACAATTGACAGAATGCGACCGGGACGCAGCACGGGAAGGTGGAGTTGTTTGCCTTCGACGCGGCCTTTTCGCCCAGAGCCTAACCTCAATATCATCAATTGTTTGAATTTTCTAGCAACGATGCATTCACTGCGCCGGCGGCTTCCGGAAAACAACAAACCAAAGCCCCAGTCCCACCAGAAATTGATTTACTGCCGCAATGATGGCGCACAGCAGCATAAACGGCCCGCGACCGACATACATTGTGGAGGGTTGGCGCAACAGGTGCCCGCGCGCGATCGGCGAACCGAAAAGGGTGCCGACCACCGCCGTCGGGCTGTAATTCCGCCGATGAAAGTCGAACAGGTGGGCGCCTTCGATTTCCGCAACCAACCGCGGCGCGCGGTAGACATTCGCATTCGGCTTTCCAACGAAGGAAGGATCGTCGCCACCGGGCGCTGGAACAAGTTCCTCAAACTTTGCATCAGCGCGCAGATCAGAGATTCCGCACGGAAGCCCGTCGCTGCCGCGCGCGATCAGGTTCCCATTCGCGTCCGCGATGGCGGGCTTCCCATCGATCCAAATTTCCGATGTGGTGTGCTTGTCCATCCAGACAACGCGGGCGGGGATTTCGAGCGCCTCGCAACAAGCCACGAAAAATTTCGCATACTCCGAGCAGAGCGCGGGAACCGGCGCCGGGGCGTCGAGCGCCTGCTGCGGCGAGGTCAAAACGACGTCGGAACCATTGCGGAATTTCGAGCGCGTAAAGGCCGCAAGGAGCCGCGCCGCCTCCATCGTGTCCCCCTTGTCTGCGGCGCTGACGGCTTCGTGGTTGGCGCTGCGAACCGCGCTCACGAACTGCGCATCCAGCGGGATATGATGAAACGCGGGCTTGTAGGAATCGAATGACGCGGCGCCCATGGTTTCAAAGCTGATGAAGGGAAACACTTCGCGCTTGATCAGCAACGCAGCGACAAGAAAGGGCCAGAAGGCGGTAAAAACCAGAAGGCGACCAAGGATGATCCCTGGTCGCCGAAAAGTCGCCCGCTGACTGCTTCCGCCCTTAATGGGCCGCATGTCCCCAAGTGGGTTTGTGCGCGAAGGAATCGTTCACGAACTGGCCGGAGCGATTCATCCAGTAGCGCTTGTTCTTGTAGCCGCACCCCTTGTTCTTGATGTGCTCCTCAAATTCCTTCCAATACAGATTCAATGCGGAGCTGACAGGCCAGGCAGCCGCGTCGCCAAGCGCGCAAATTGAGCGGCCGCAGATCATGCCCGTGCCGGGACCGGTGCCCGCGATGGAGCGCAGCATCTGCAGGTCGCCCTCCTCGCCCTGACCGTTTTCAATTCGGAAGAGAATCTTGTGCAGCCACGCGGAACCTTCGCGGCAGGGCGTACACTGGCCGCAGGATTCGTGGCGGTAGAACGCGCTGAGATTCGTCAACGCCCACACGGGACAAACGGTGTGGTCCATGACCATCATTCCCGCAGAGCCAAGGAACGAGCCCGCGGCCTGCAGGCCTTCCATGGAACACACTGCGTCCAATTTGTCTGGAAGAAGCCACGGCACCGACGACCCGCCGGGGATGATGAACTTCAAGTCGTGGTCGTTGCGAATGCCGCCGCAAATGTCATAGATGATTTCGCGCAGGGTGTACGTCATCGGCACTTCATAAACACCGGGCTTCTTCACATGGCCGGAGACGCACAGCAGACGAAGGCCCGTCGATTTTTCATGCACAAAGGACTTAAACCAATCGATCCCCTTGTTGATGATGTAGGGAACGTTGGTGACGGTTTCGACGTTGTTGATGATCGTGGGCTTGCCATAGAGGCCGCTGATGGCGGGGAACGGCGGCTTCAGTTTCGGATAGCCGCGATAGCCCTCCAGCGACGTGAGCAGGGCGGTTTCCTCCCCGCAGATGTAGGCACCGGCGCCGCGATGAACGACGATGTCCACGCGCTTGCCGCTGCCGAGCACATTGTTGCCAAGAATTCCCGCCGCGTAGCATTCATCAACAGCCTTCTGCACGACCTTCGCGGCGTTGTAGTATTCGCCGCGTATATACACGAAGGCCTGCTGCGATTCGATCGCAAGGCAGGTGATGATGATTCCCTCGATCATGGAGTGCGGGCGCTGCTCCATGATGGGACGATCCTTGCACGTGCCCGGTTCCGATTCGTCCGCATTGATGGCAAGGTAACGGGGGCCGACGCCCTTGGGCAGGAAGCTCCACTTCAGGCCCGTGGGGAACCCCGCGCCGCCGCGACCGCGAAGGCCCGAATCCTACACGAGGTTCGTGATCGCCTCCGGCGTCATGCCAAGCGCGGTCTTTAGCGCGCTGTAGCCGCCACCTTTCTGGTAGGCGCTGAGCCACTCGGTCTCATTCTTTTCGATGTTTGGGAGGAGGACTTTTTCGTAGGCGGCTGCTGGCATTGGTCAGGGTACTGGAAAATGGGAATGGGAAAGGCTGTCAGGTGCGTGCGCTGAGAACTTCGTCCAGCCGCTCAGGGGTCAGGTTGCCGTAGAGCGTCTCGCCAACGAGCATGGCGGGAGCCTCGGTGCAGGCGCCGATGCACTCGACTTCCACGAGGGAGAACTTCCCGTCGCGGGAGATCGACGCCCCTTCATCGAAGCCGTACTTTTCGCGGATGTGCGCCACGGCCTCATGGGAGCCGCAGATCGCGCAGGCGAGCGTGTGGCAGAACTGGATGTGATGACGGCCGACGGGCTTCTGGTTGTACATCGTGTAGAAGCTGACGACTTCGTAAACTTCCGCAGCCGTGCAACCGATGATTTCCGCGACTTCCTTCATCGCCTCCTGCGACACCCAGCCTTCCTGCTCCTGCACCATCCAAAGCACGGGAAGCAGGGCGCTGCGGCGCGACGGATACTTCGCGCAGAGTTTTTCGATGTCGTTAAGCCGGTTCTTGAGGATGGCCATTCAGCGTGTTCCTGGATTCAAGTAATGAAAGATGGTCAACGGTCAACTTCACCCATGACGGGATCGATGCTGGCGATGATCGCGACGATGTCGGCGATGGTCGTGCCGACGCTCATCTTGTCCAGCGACTCAAGATTGATGAAGCTGGGACTACGAACGCCAAGGCGATAGGCCTTCGGGCCGCCGTCGGAGACGAGGAAGAAGCCGAGCTCCCCCTTCGGGCCTTCGATGCAGCTGTAAACTTCCGCAGGCGGAACCTTGAGGCCCTCGGACGCCAGCAGGAAGTGATGGATCAAGTCCTCCATCGACTTCTTCACGTTTTCCTTGGGCGGGAAGATGACCTTGTTGTCGTCGATGTTCACGCGCTCGTTGGAGTATTTTTCCAACTTCGACAGCGCCTGATTGGCGATCTTCCACGACTCCCAAATTTCGCGCATGCGCACCAGATAGCGCGCAAAACAGTCGCCAGCGGTTTCCGTGGGGACGGACCAATCCAGTTCGTCGTAGGCAAGGTAGGGCGTGGCGCGCCGCACGTCGTACGGGACGCCGCTGGCACGAAGCGACGGGCCGGACAGACTGAGGTCGATCGCATCCTTTGCGCTGATCTTGCCAACGCCGACAACGCGGTTCAGGAAAATCTCATTTCCATTCAGCGTCGTTTCCAACTCGTTCATGGTCTTCGGGAACTGGTTGAGGAACTCGCGCACCATGCGACGCCATTCGGGATAATCCGCACGGGCGACACCACCCACGCGCATGTAGCTGACGGTGAAGCGCGCGCCCGAAATCCATTCAAAAATGTCGTACAGTTTTTCGCGCTGGGTGAAGCCCCACATGAAGACCGTCATCGCGCCAAGTTCCAGCGCGCCCGTCCCCAGCCAGAGCAGGTGGGAGGAAATGCGCGCCAGCTCGCACAGCAGCGTGCGAAGATACTTGCAACGCGGCGTGATCTCGATATCCAGTGCCTTCTCCACCACGGAAACGTAGCCGGTGTTGTTGGACATCGGCGCAAGGTAGTCCATGCGGTCCGTGTAGGGAATGAACTGATGGTAGGTCTTGTACTCCGCGTGCTTTTCCTTCGCGCGATGCAGATAGCCCAAATGGCTTGTGGTCTTTTCGATCACCTCGCCGTCAAGGTCCAGCACCACGCGCAGCACGCCGTGCGTGGACGGATGCTGCGGACCCATGTTGATCTGCATGGATTCGATGTTGTTGTAGATGTGCTCGACTGTGCGCTTCGTGGCCATGAATATTTTCGTGTTTCTGCGTCAGATGTCCGACTGCTGCCGGCGGATTCGCGGAACCAGATTCTTCGGCTCGCCCGCGTAGGGATCGCTGGAACGCTTGAAGTAAAATGACTTCACGCCGCCGAGCGGGAATTCCTTGCGCAGTGGATGACCTTCCCAGTCGTCCGGCATCAGGATGCGGCGCAGGTCCGGATGATTGCGGAAGACGATGCCGAACATGTCGAAGCATTCGCGCTCCATCCAGTTCGCACCGCCCCAGACGTTCACTGCGGTTTCGATGCAGGGATCATCCTCCGGCACGGCAACACGCACGCGCAGGCGATGCTTCTTCGTCGTGGAGAGAAGCTGATAGATCACGTCGAAACGCGGTTCGCGGCCGAGCGCGGAATAATCAACAGCGGTAAGGTATGACAGGAAGTCGAACTTGAAATCGGGGTCGTCGCGCAGCTTCTCCAGCACGGCGACAATGATGTCGCGATTCACGCGCACCATCAGGTCCCCATGGGCGACCTCGGTGCCTTCAAAACCACTGCCGAAATATTCGGACAGCTTGTTTTTGACGACTTCTTCCAGCTTGGTCAGGTCAACGGCGGGCAATGGATTCTCCAGGGATGGCTCAGAATACTGGCTCGCGGCCAACCTTCTTCATCAACTGCATGATTCCGTAGATCAGTGCTTCCGGGCGCGGCGGGCAGCCGGGCACGTAGATGTCCACGGGAACGACTTCATCAACGCCCTGCA
>JADZDZ010000080.1 GCA_020850785.1 Candidatus Sumerlaeota bacterium
CCAACCTCACCGCTTGCATCCGATGTCCCTTTCCAGCCGCGTCAAAGATCTCGAAGCACTGCCAAACGAGAAGCAGCGTGAAGACCACGGTTAACCCCGGCGAAGTGAACTTTGCGAAAGCGTGAGAAAGAATGACATAGAAGATAACCTGAAGACCCACTCCGAAAATCACTGTCCAAACTGCGACGGACATCGCCTTGAGGCGATTTTCCCGATAGATTGCCTCGGCACAATCCCGGCCCGTGGCCCCCACCCTGTAAAGGTCGAAAAGAATCTGCTTACTGCCTGATGTTCGAAGACCGAAAACCTTCGAGGCAAATTTGGGAACCCCGCCTGTATTGGATTTTGTGGAGGCAAACAACGAAGCAATCCACCCAGCCACCAAAGCAACAATAACCAAATTGAAGGGGAACACCAATACCCGCGATTCGAAGAAAATAATGCCCACCAGAACCATGGTGAAGGAAATTCCACCAGACACTGGTATTAGAGTCCTTTTCCAGTGCGAAAGAAACGTTTGATTTCCATGAACCTCACGCCTGAGGCGAAATGCCAGAAAAATTGGATTCACATCCTCCGCGCCCAGCATTGGATCGAGACGCCGAAGAAAGGGTGAAAACACGGGGGCTAATTCCTTATCCTCCATTGGCATCCTTTCTAATATGATCTAATACTTTTTCCAGAATCTCTTCCACTCTTCCTTCTTCAGGCGCTCGATGACAGTGATCCCCAGATTACGCTCCAGTGCGAGCGCCTTTGCATCGGGATCATTCAGCACCCGCGTCAATGTGAAATTCTCAAATGCAACATCGGCAAGCGAAAGATAAAATTCAATCTTCTCCTTCATTGCTGCCACGCGCTTCTTTCTTCCAAAGAAAGTCCTAATTGAGGCAAGAACCAACATAAGCGCTGCGAAAAGCTCAAAAGCCGGTCGCACGAACATCGGGCTCGGAATGAGGGGTAATCTCGACCAATTCACAAAATACATTTTGTCCGTGGACATGATGATCACAATGAAAGCCACAACATACAGGATTATCTTCCGGAGTATGTGCGGAGCGATGCTCAGTGCGTACTCAATGACACCATTGTATGGATTTGCCGCCGACCATTGGACAAGGCGTGACAACATGACGGAGCGCGCAGTGCCCATGATTGTCCCATCGATGAACGGATACCACAGCCGCCATGCCGCGAATACCAGCGAGGCGAAAAGAATCGACTCTGCAGGCGAAAGCGGAAGCATCACAAAAAGAGATACAATTAGCACAAGGGATGTGATGAGCACATACGCATACTTCGCGGATGAAAAATTATCAATTCGTGATTCCAGATACATCGCCTCAAGAATTTCGCTCCCCCGCACCCCAGCCTGCACGAGGTCGATTGCAACACTATTCACAAATCCCTTCGAGGAAAATACCAGCATCAGGCGGCTTGGAAGGCGATCGGATGTGATCCGCGCGCGCATGTTGACGGATTTCATTGCCTGAAACAGTATCGGAAATGCGATGCCACAGGTAAGTAGTGCCTCAATAATCAGAATGCCATGTATCATGAGCACGCTCTCCATATCACCTTCATGGGAGCTTTTGCCCGCAGGCAGGAATCGATCCGAAAAGCGAATGCGATGAAGTTTGCTGCGGCGTTGGAAGGCTTCAAACAGCGCATTGGTGTCCTCCCTGACCAGAAGCGGATCAATTTCGCGCTGCCGATCTGTGAACGCCCGTGGCGTTGTCGAATCGTAGTATCCGGTGTGCTTCATGAATCGATGCGTTCGACCTCGCGGGAGGATCGTTCCGGTGCCAGCGGCAGCTTGATCGTGAAGCGCGAACCGCCGAGGTCCGGTGATTGATCCACAATGATTGAGCCGCCCAGATCATTGATGATCGTTCGGCAAATGTACAGACCAAGGCCGCTTCCGCCGTTCTCCGCGCGCGTTGTCAGGAACGGTTGAAAAATCTCCTCCCGCTTTGCGAGGGGAACACCGGGGCCGGAATCCTCCAATGTGACGACCATCATGCGCGCGCTGCCATCCACGATCCCTTTCACACGCAATCGCCCCGAATTGCCCATCGCCTGGTAGGCATTCAGGATCAGGTTGCTGAAGACTTGCACCAACTTGTGCGGCTGCGTTTGAATGAAGAACTCATGACCCGTCTGAAAATCAACTTGGGTGGCAACGCTCCCCTGCTCATACTTCACAAGACGCAGCGACCGATCCACCGCGTCGGCCAGATCGCACCATTCCGCCGCCTGAGTACTGGCATTGACGAATGTTTCCATGCCCAGATCACGCAGCATTTGCAGGAAAAGTTCCGTCTGCGCGCGGATCGCGCGGTAGACTTCCTCCGGAGGCGTCGGCGCGCCGTCCAGAGAATCCGTGACCTCGTTCTTGATGTTCAGCACAGGCTTCTTGATGTCGTGAAAGACGTTGGCGGAAAGCTGTCCCGCCAGCGCCAGTCGCTCCAGATGGATCATCTGAGCCTTGCTGGATTCCAGTTCCAGCAGCGAGCGGCCCAGTTCCTTCTCCTTGCCGCGCTGGTGAATCAGCAGCACGGCGAAACCGCCTGCCAGCACCACGAGCAGCAGCGCAATGACGGCATTCACGGCCTTCAGCGTTGAGTTGTTGGTTTGTATATACAAGTATCCCTGCACCTGCGGCTCCCTGCCCACGGCCAGCTTCGTCCAGGGGCGCGCGTCGCGCCAGCCCGGCGTCAGCAAATCCGCGTAGTAGGGGAACACGGTGATTTCGCTGCCGTCGATCATGCGCTTCGTCACATAAAGCTCGCGAATGGCGCTCCCCTCCGAAACGCGCGCCTGCGTTTCGATCTCGCCAAAGATCAGCGAGGAGGATTCCGGCCTTCCGAGCACGTCTGTCACCTGAAATCGTTGCACGGCGCTGCGCACGACGGATTTTTCGCTCTCGATCAGTTGCGCGCGCAGCCACGCCAGCGTCCCCAGCGCGGCGATGATGACGCCCGCCGCGAGTGCGATCGGCCAGCGCGGAACGGTGCGCTTTGCATTCGTCATGGATTCAGTTGCCCGAAGCGAAGGTTGAATTCCTTCAGCATTTGCTTCAAGCGCGCGTACTCGCGATCATCGGTCGGCACGTATTGCAGGTCGGAACGCTGCGTGACAAAAAAGTCGCGGATTGCCGTCGTCAGCGCGCGCACCAGCGGCGTGTTGCGCTCCGCCAGCGACGCCTTCACCACGATGGGATCGGTCAGCGTGGGGTCCGTTCTTATCACAATGCGAATCAACTCGGATTTCCTCCCATCAAGCCCGCTCGCCTTCAGCACGCGGTCGATGGCGGCCTCCTCGCAGGCGCCCACGTCCACGAGGCCGGAAATCACCGCCTTCACCACCTCCTCGGACGTTTCGTAGTATGTCATCCCCGGCGTGACGGGATCGGTCTGATACCGCACCGCAAGCGTGAGCAGCGGCGCGTAGAAACCCGCGACGCTCTGGGTGCTGACAACACCGATGGGACGTCGGTGAAGGGCCTCCTGAATGTCCGCTGCGGTGATTTTGTCTTTCGAGAACAGGGGGCTGCGGCTGCTTGCGATGACAACGCCGTAGCGCAGCACCGTGTTGGTGGCGCTGAAGGTGTCGTCCGCGCGGCGCGCCATCAGGATCGCCGTGTAGGAGGACTGCTCGCTGGAGGCCGATTGCTGCTGAAGGTAAAGACTGGCGGGAGTGAATGCGATGTCAAACTCGCGCGCGTTCATGCGCCGCAACATGTCCGCCGGGCCGTCGCAGGGGAAGATGCCAACCCCCGTATATCCATCGGCGCGCAACGACGCGCCGATCGTGGCATTTGCCAGCAGCGATTGTTTCAGCGCATCGAGTTCCCCCTCGCCGGGGTGCCCCGTTTCCTCCCGCCGCAGGTACCCAATGCGAAAAAGACCGCGCGCGGAAAGCGTCGGCGACGTGTCGCGATCCTGCTGGGCTTCCGCCGCCATCGGTCCGCCGCCGATGAATGCGGCAATGAGCAGGGCGAAGCTGATGATGCGCAGAAAACTCATGCCAAAGAGAAGCCTGCACGGGGCGTCATCTGCAAAAGAAAACTGGATGGGCGCGGCGCGCGCGGAGACTCAAAAACAGCGGTGCCCCTTCCCCGGAAGGGAAGGGGCACGATGCCTTGCCACCACGGTGCCGAAACGCTTAGTCGCGGGTGCCGTAGGCGTTGACTGCGAAATTCGAGTAGATCGTCAGAACCGTGAAAAACTCGTAATCCGCATAGTCGGAGGTCTTCAGTTTTTCCTGCGCTGTTTCGATGCTGGCATCGCCCCAGGCGAAGGACAGGCCGATGAAGGGGATTCGGATGAAATGCGTGTTGGCTTCTTCGCTGCCAAGCTCATCAGACACCGTTGTTCCGACTCCGTTCTTGCTGAAGTCGTAGTCGAGCGGCGCCTTGTACGAGGTGTAGATCAACCCCGGTGGCGGCACGACGGGTGCCTTGTGGATTCCCGCGCTGCTGAGGATTCCACCGAGCATGCCAAAGCGGCCAACGCATCCGGAAAGGCTGAGTGTTCCCATCAGCAGAACAGCCAGTGCCATTCCCTTCACGCACCTGCCGGAAAGGAGGTGTCGCGAATTAACCATGTCGATCACTCCCCGTGGACGACGGTCTTGTACGTCTGATAAATTCCGAGCACGTTGAAGTATTCGTAGTCCGCGCCGTAGATGGTCTTGATGTTGCCATCTTCCGCGGCGGTCTGGATGGAGGCGTCGCCCATGGCAACAAGGCCAACGATCGACATGGTTTCCGCCGAGCCCGAACGATCACCAACGGGGCTCTTCTCCTGGTCAAAATCCAGCGGCGCCTTGTAGTCGGTATAGACGATGCCGTACGGGGGCATCACTGGAACGCTAAGGCAGCCAGTCAGCGAGACGGCCACTGCCGCAGCGCCAACAACTCCGAGAAGTTTCTTCTTCATGACGGTGTAACTCCGTAATGTTGGATTGAACAGCCGTTCGAACATGAATATCAGACAAGCGAAGGGCAAGCACATTTGGCCGGATTGTGGCCGTCCCAAGGCCCGTGCTCCTTGACGCGAAGCGTGGGCGGAACGCAAATCGGGGCATTCCGATGTCACTGGCATCCAACCCCGATCACCGCCTGATTTCCGCCCCGGTTCGCGGCTCCGATTCCGGCCATGCCGCCGTGGGATGGTGGCCGCGATTCGTGCGCGCGGCGGGCATCGTCTTCGGCCTCCTGTTCCTGATTTGGATCAGCCAAGGGGGCACCATGGAAGGGCGGGTCACGCACGTCGTCGCCTTCTTCATCTCGCTCACCAATCCCATCTGGGGAATTTATGCGCTCGCCCTGACGGGACCGCTGTACCTGACCGATCAGTCCAACACGCACATGCTGGGGGTTCTGGAAACCATCGCGGTCGGGGTGATCGCGGGCGAGTTGCGACTCCACGGCAGGCCGGTGATCGACATGACCGCATCGGGCCGCGCGGAACCGAACAACCTGCGTGTCCATTGGGGCCTTTGGCCGTTCTACCTGACGGGGCTGCTTTGCATTCTCGCGGCGGCGGCGCTGCCGGGAATCATCATGCTCTTCTTCAAGGAAAGGACCGCGCCGTATTATGATGGGCCCATTCGCGATTTTTTGAACTGGACTATCTTCGGCCCCACCACTTCCGCGGAATGGACGGTGAAGTGCCTCTGGAATTGGGCGACGTCCTGCGCCCTTGCGACGATCTTTGCACGGCGCGCAAATACGCTGGTGGTGGCGCGCTGGCTGAAGCTCGGCGCGGTGGGCCTCATCGTTGCCTGCGTCATGGGGCTGTTGGATTGGAAGGGGCTGCTGACGCTGGAGCATATTCGCCGCGTGAATCCCGATCCGCTTCAGGCGGACCGCCTGCAAGGCCCCGCAGGGCATCCCGGCTGGTTCGGCCAGTGGATCGTGTTGATGTGGCCGGGGATCCTGCTTTGGTGGTCCGCAGGGCGAACGAAGCGGAACGTGGTCATAGGCGCGGCGCTCGGCGTCGTGCTCATCACGCTGGTACTGACAGCGGCGCGCGCGGCGTGGCTGGGCTGCATGGTTGCGGCGTTCTGCGGGGCGATCCACGCGCTCAGCACGTATCCCCGCATGAAAAAGAAAATCGCGCTGGCGTTCGTGGTGGCGGGGGTGCTCGCCCTCGTTGGCGTCATCGTCGGTGGTGACGTGCTGATGAATCGCCTCGTGCATTTGCTGCGCACCGATGATCGCGCGAACTACTACGTGACGGGGCTTCTCTTCCTGCGCGAAAAGCCGTTCGGCATCGGGCTGGGAATGCACTACCACTTGTACGAGTGGTTGATAACGCCATTTTATCGCTGGTCGCAAATGGACCACGTGGATTCGCATTCGCTGTGGCTTCAGACACTGATTGAATGCGGGCCGTTCATGCCGCTGGTGCTGCTGGCGGGCGTCGTGGGCGTTGCGCTGGAGTTCGTCAAGTCGCGGATGCTGTTCGATCCGCCGTCACGCACGATCCTGGTTGCCGTCGGCATCAGCTTCGTCGGCCTGCTGACAATCAGCATCGCACAGTACCTTCCGTATATACGCGTGGTGGAGCTGTGTACGTGGCTTTGCGCCGGCGCGATTGTTGGCCTTTGTCGCAAGGCGCGTTGCCGCGTGGACGGGGAGGTTGAAAGCTGGAGCGGACGGCGCATCCTGCTGGCATCCGGTGCCTGTGCGATCTTCGTCGCGACCACGCATCATGCGGATGTCGATCCCGGCAACATGCCCCGCATAAAAATCACCGCGCCCGATGGGAAGCTTCAGCTTTGGACGGGACGTGAATGGCGCACGCCGGTGAATTCGGACATCGATGAAGTGACGTTCGCCCTCTATCGCAAGGGAACCGCGAGTGCGGTGGAAATCGTTTGGCCCGATGGAAAGCGCGAGGAACTGACGCTCGCGCCGGAGGAACGTCGCGTCTTCACGCATCGCATGGCGCCCACCACCGACCACTGGACGCGAAAGCAGGATTTCCTGATCATTCGCTCATCGACGCTCTGGACGCCCCACAATGACGACGAAAAGTCCGAAGACCGCCGCCACCTTGGCGTTTATATTTCAGAATTTGAGATGAAGTCCGCGTTGCGCGAGAAACTCGATCTACCGATCCGGAATTACTGATCCGCAGTGCACTTCCCAGCGCCACTCTTCAGAATGAGAATGCGGCAGGCGCTTACGGCAGATTGATGTCGCCGGACCGCCCTCCGCTCTTCCTCCGCAGGCGCACATCCGCGATGACCATGTCCTTTTGAATGCTCTTCAGCATGTCGTAAATCGTCAGCAGCGTCACGGTGAGCGCCGTCAGCGCCTCCATTTCCGCGCCGGTGCGGTCGGTGACGCGAATCGATGCGCGCACCTTCGCGCCCGCCGGGCGCACGCTCTCCTCGATGTCGATGGTGATGGAGGAAGCGGCCAGCGGATGACACAGGGGAATCAATTCGCTGGTTTTCTTCGCCGCCATGATCCCCGCCACACGCGCCACCGCGATGGCATCGCCCTTCTTCGTCGTGCGCGAGAACAGCGCCGTTCGCGCCTCCCGATTCAGGCGAATCATCCCTTCCGCAACCGCCACGCGATCAGTGCGATCCTTGGCGGAAACGTCCACCATGCGAGCGGCACCGGCGTCATCCAGATGGGTCATCCGCTTCTTCTGCGCCATCAGCGTTTCATCCCGCGAAAGAGAATTTGGAGGATGTCCTCCGCCAGCTTTGTCTGCTTTTCCTGCGCGTCCGTCAACGAGGCGTTTGTCAGCAGCACCAGCGTGATGTGCGCCTGCGTGTCCACCCACAGCAGACATCCGGTGTAGCCCGTTTGGTAGTAGATGCGTCCGGGGCGTGCACCTTCCGGCGCGTAGGGTGGTGACGTCGGCGATACAAGCCCGTTGATTCCCACGTACAGCCGCGCGCCATCGGGGCCTTGCACCTCGAACGCTTTCGCGGGAAATAGGAACCGTCGCAGCGTGCGCTGATAGTCCGATGCTCCCTCCTCATCGGAGTTCATCATGCGATCAACAAACTCCGCGATGGCCGGCGCCGACGCGAAGAGGCCGCTGTGGAGC
>JADZDZ010000081.1 GCA_020850785.1 Candidatus Sumerlaeota bacterium
CACGCTCATCGTTGATTCCGACTCCAACGATGAGTGGCTGGAGTTCAGCCGCAATCGCGAGACCCTTTTTGTTTCGCGCACCAACCTGACGCGGCCGCATCCGGCAAACCTGAAGAAGGGGAATTTGCCCTACGGCACGGAAATCGTGAATCGGTGGTGGGGGATTCCGATTTCCTACGAGCCGAATGATCTCGTTGTCATTCCTGCAAAGTACACCACGGACAAGGACGGCTACCGGCTGCGCAAGGAAGCGTGCGATCAGTTGGTGAAGATGTTCGAGGCGGCGGAAAAGGAAGGCGTGAAAATCCGCGTCGCGTCCGCCTATCGTTCGGGCGAAACGCAGGTGCGCATCTACACGCGCAACACGCGCCGGGACCCTTCGCAACGTTCAAGCGCCCCGCCGGGCCACAGCGAACATCAGCTTGGCACGACGGTGGACCTTTCCGACTTCGAGGGCAAACATTCGATCAGGACGTCGTTCGAGACGACGAAGGAAAGCGCATGGATGGAGAAGAACGCGGCGAACTTCGGCTACGTGCGCACCTACTATCCCGACAACGTGAATGAAACGGGCTACATTTCCGAGCCGTGGCATTGGCGCTATTTCGGTCAGAAGATCGCCCTTCAAAAGGCAGCCGCACGCAAGGCAGGTGAAGGGAAGCGGGCGGTGAATTGAAGTCCGTTCAGTTCCTCGCAGTGCTTGCATCCCTTCTGGCTTCCATCAACGCCGGGGCCCAGACCATCGTTGTTGATGATGACGATTCCGCATTCACAAGCCAGCTTGGTGGCGGGGTTGTGATCCTCATGTATCACGGCCTTGACGATGATACCGGCGGCTTCTACGAGCCCAGCTTTCAGCCGCAGATGCAGTATCTGAAGGACAACAACTTCAACACCATCACCATGAATCATTTGGTGAGTTGGATCACCACGGGAGCTCCGCCGCTTCCGACAAAGCCGATCGTGCTCACCTTCGACGATGACTACATCACTGTCTATACGACGGCCTATCCTGTGCTGAAGAATCTGGGATTTGTGGGAACAGGCTACGCACACACGAATTTCGTCGGCCTGCCGCCCGGCCCGTCCACCAGCTATGACCACGCCGACTGGACGGAGTTGCAGGAGATGGAAACCGACGGAACCATCGTCACCGAATCACACACGATGACGCATCCACACCTGTCGCAGATTTCCGACGCGCAGGAAACAACGGAGATCACCGGCTCCAAGGCGGCGATTGAGGCGAACCTTCTGAACAAGGTTTGCAGGCACCTTGCCTATCCCTTCGGAGACTACGACGCGGACACGATCACAAAGGTGCAGGACGCCGGATACCTGAGCGCAGTGACGACGCAGGCCGGCCTCAACACGCGCTCGACGCCCGTGTATGAATTGCTCCGATACGGTGTGAATCCAAACGATTCCAGCAACCCCGTCCTCACGCTCAGCAGCACGTTCCTGAACGCGGCAAACGCGGGGCAAAGCGGCGTGTGGAATTTTTCCTCCGCCAACACGCCGTTTGTCGGCAGCGGCTATCGCTATGCACCGGCGGGCACCGGCGCGAGCGTCGCAACTTGGACCTTCACGCCAACGCAGTCGGGCAGTTGGCAGGTGAGCGCGCGCTGGACGACTTCCAGCAACCGCGCGGACAATTCACCCTACACAATCAACCACAACGGCGGCAGCACCACGGTGCGCGTGAATCAGAAAATCAACAATGGCGTGTACCAGAATCTTGGCACCTATCAATTCACCAGCGGCACCCCCTACGCCATCACGCTGAACAATGACGCAAACGGGCTTGTAATTGCGGATGCGTTGAAGTTCGACTTCATCGGCCCTTCCGGAGTGAAGGGCTGGATGTTGTATTGATGTCACGGAGACTGAACTTTCAAAGAAAATGAAAGCCTGGTTGCTCGACAGACAGGAAGGTCTTGGTGCGCTTCGCATGGAAGCGAACGCGACCGACCCCGTGGCAAAGAGCGGCGAAGTGATTCTGCAGGTTCGCTACGCGGCGCTAAATCCCGCTGATCGTTACCTTGCGGAAAAGCAATATCCGGCGCGCCCCGCCCTGCCGCACGTGCTTGGCCGCGACGGAGTCGGCATCATCGCTTCCGAATCGTCTCCTCCCGGCGCGCAGTTCGCGATCCTGCGCGGAGATGTTGGCGTGGAATCCTGGGGCACCTTCGCGGAGAAGGTCGTGGTTTCATCCGAATATCTCGTGCCGGTGCCGAAAGGCTGGAGCGATCAGGCGGCGGTCGGCGCGCCCCTTGTCTACCTGACTGCCTATCAGGCGATCACTCAATGGGGGCCGTTGCCAAAAGGCGCGGTTCTTGTCACGGGAGCGTCCGGCGGCGTGGGTGTCGCATCGATCCATTTGGCGAGGGCGTTCGGAATGCCGGTTGTGGGTTTGAGCCGCGGCGGCGCCAAGAAGGCCGCGCTTCTTGAGCAGGGCGCTGCATTTGTGGCCGATCCGCAAAGTCCGAACTGGCATCGGGAGGTTAAGGAATTTCTCGGCGACACTCCCGTTGAACTGTGCGTTGAGAACATCGGCGGAGAAAATTTTTCCCGCGTCGTTGATGTGATGGGATACAACGGAAAGATCAGCGTTGTCGGGCGACTGGCGGGGCCGGTTCCCAATTTCAACACTGCATCGCTTCTGTTTCGGCGCCTGCGAATGGGAGGCGTGGCCGTCGGCACCTACGGCGCAGCCGAAGCGCGCAAATCCTGGGATCATATTGTGAGGCTGCTGAACAACACGGGAGCGCGTCCGCTGGTTGACAGCGTGTTTCCCTTCGCGCAGTTGCCAAAGGCCTTCGCACGACTGGCGGAAGGCCCGCTGGGGAAAGTGCTGCTGGACATCCGGACATGAACGCGCAAATGCAAACACCGGCGGGAACGTCCGGCATTCCTCATATGCTCGAACCAGGCATCACTGATTTTCAGGAAACGGAATGCCCGAAGTGCCGTTCGATGGAATCCGCACTGTGCTCGACCGTTGAATCAGCCGCGCAGTCCCGCCCGCAAAAACGAAATCATCCCGGCGTCAAATTGCTCTACGCAATCGTGCTGGTCTCCTCATGGTCGATCGTGCCGCTGTCGGCGATTTACTTCGTGTCGGTCTCCTACATCCGCTATCATCTGGAGATGCCGTGGATTCTAAGGTACACCGATCTGGAGCTTTCGATTCCCGCAATTCTTCTGATCCTTACTGCGATCGCATCGCTTCGATACCTGTGGGTGCGCTGCACGGCGGTGATTGATGCGGACACGGTATGGAACCGCGAGCAACATCCATCGCTTTTGGTGGAATGGGAGCGGATGCGGGTCTGTTCCGCGTGCAATCATCAGTGGATTCCGGTCGCGCAGAAAAAGGATTACAATTGCGGCGGCCAAGCCGAGGTCGGCTGAGAACCCGCTTTCGGACAACA
>JADZDZ010000082.1 GCA_020850785.1 Candidatus Sumerlaeota bacterium
AGATCGCATCCTCCACGGAGCCATCCTTGATGCTGTGCTCCCATTGCGCGTACTGCGTGCGATCGGCCCAGCCACCCTCTTCGTCATCGGTGCCGGTGTAGGCGAGACCGCTGTAGCCGAATCCATTCCACTGAAGGTAGTTGACTGCTTCCTCCTCCCAGCGCGGCCGTCCGCTGACACCGCTGCTGTGGCGCGCCATGTCGCCCATGCCGCCGCCCCAACGCACCGCGTCTGCGGACACGTTCGAAGCGGTGCCGTCTGCGGAGATGTTCGTGAGCACCACCTTGCGCTCGCTCTCCGGCGCGCCGGCCTCGAAGTAGAAATTGCCGAGCAGGTTCCACGTATAGCCGTCGATCTTCTGGTTCATGCGAACTTCCGTCACGCCGCCGCTGTGATGCACCATGTAGCGCGCGTCGTTCGCACGTGCGGAGTACCCCGTCCAGCTTGCATAGACGTTGTAGTAGCCATCGGCGGGAATCACGGCGGTCCACGTCGCGGTGGCGGTGGGCGTGCCTCCCGTGGTTGTCCCTGCAAGGCGATTCTGGCCGCTTCCCTGATTGAAGGGATTGATCGTCACGCCGTTCCACGATGCGCCGGTCTTCTGCACGAAACCGTTCAGTGACGATGTGCTCCACGTTCCGGTTTCAACGTAGGTGCCATTGGAGGGATTCGACGTGCCGTCGGAATTGTCGACGATCACCATGTTGGTCTGAAGGTCCGATTCGCGGACCGTCTGCACCTTCGCGCCAGCGTTGCGAAGCATCGGCAGCACATACATGTTGATGAATTCGGGGCTGGAGAAATCTTCAATGATGCCGTAGCAGTTGCCACGCTGCACGCGCCAACGCCCCACGGTCAGGTCATCGTCAAACCATCCGTGCGAGGCATTGATGTAGATTGTCTTTCCGCTCAGCGCCCCCGTGATGTTTCCCGGTGCGATGACGGGAAGATTCTTTGCGGAAATTCCACCGTCCACGGCTGCAGGTTTTTTCTCCGCCGCCATGGCATCGGAAGCGAGGTCGCGTTCCTTGGAAACCTTCGGAGGAGCCGCCTTCGGGAGCAGTTCCTGCACATCCATGAAGCGGCCCGTTTTCGGATCGCGCACATAAAGCATGAACGTGTCGAAGGCGCTTTCATTTAGAATCGGGCCGAACAACTCCGTGGCGATTCTTGTGATGCGCTCCTCGGTAAAATCCGGGCCGTAAACGAACTTCATCGGAAGTTCCAAGTTGATGCGGATTTCCTTTCGGACATCCGTGCGGGGGAAAAGAACACTGGCGAGTTTTGTGCCGGCGGGAATCGCCGTGGCGGGTTTGACCGCGTTGCGATCGTGCTCCAGCAATCCCGTGTCGAAGGCGGTCTGTATATACATCTCCGCCTTCTCGCGCGGGCTTGCCGCTTCCAGATACCTCGAAATGGCATCAAGGTCCGCGCTGCGTTCGCTACTGAGGTCCTCGGCGGTTATGCCCGTATGGGCATGGGCGGCACCCACGATAAAAAGGGAGGCCAGTGCCGCACTACACAAGCAATGCGTACTCCTGCGTTTCGGAAAGCGCATCAATCGCTCCTCGCAAGGTGAAGGGAATTAAAAGCCTGCTGTTTCGCGGAAACTTGCGGGGAACAAACTCAATAGTCAACGGAATTGGAAAGCGACCGGGCGCGCACTTTCACTTTCCCCTCCTTGCAGGGAAGGGACTCAACGGTCCATGATGGGCAGGTACGCCCGCCACGGCCCGACGGCCTCGCGATATTGCTTCGCCATGACGCGGGCAATCTGTGCGATGTGGCCAAGGTCATGCGCCGTCCACGTTGCGAGCAGTTGCCCCAGTGTCACCGGCCCGAAGGCGGGATGCTCCCCCTCAAGCGCGAACTGTTCGGCCGTGAGCTTCCACCCCTGAAGCGTGGCGATGTTGCCGGCGCGCAGGGTGGCGAATTCATCCAGCAGATTGCTGAGTGATTTTCCCCGGCTTTCGCGGAACTGCGCGAAGCGGTCATAGGTTTCAAAACGCCGATCAGCGCCCTGGGCCAAAATGATGCGCGCACGTGGAATCCAGTTGTTGCGTTCCCCGTCGGCGAGGTGCCCGACGATGTCGTAGGGACTCCAAGTTTCAGGCCCCTCGGTGGCAGACGTCCATTCCGCAGGCAACCCGTCCAGCATCTCGCGAAGCGCATGGGGCGTCCGCTCAAGAACCGCGATCGTGGCAGGTAGGTTGAAGTTCATGACAATCGGCGGGACGCTATGCGATCAGGGGGCCAGCCCACTTTTTGCAATCTGATTCAGGTCCTCAAAATATCGCCGATGAGTTTTTCGCACATCCGCTTCGCTGGCGGCTTCGAGCAGAAGGACTTCAACGTCGGCACCCTGACGATTGAGATCAAGTTCAAGCCTGAAACGAATCGCTTCCGCTGACTCTTTCTGTTCATCCTCGAATGAGCGAAGATCGTTCAGCTTTCCTTTTTGCCGGTCATATTGGATAAGAAAAATCATTTTGAATCCTTCATCCCCTTCAGGTACTCCGTTCGTTCCTTGAAAAGGCCACGAAGAAGTTCACGAGAGTCTGAAATCGCGTTGTTAGCGTCGGAAAACATCTTCAACATCTCCGGACTGAAAGCGTATGAGGTCATCGACTCCTTTAGCCTGTGAAGCACAATTTCGGCCTCTTCAAACTTCTCAACTCCGAAAGAAAGTCCGGCCAGAGTCAGCCTACGAATTTTGATGCTGTCTTGCGGCCAAGGGGAATTGCAATGTCAAAGCATTGAGTGAGTAGAACTTAGGTTCCGCCTGTTGCAGTCCGGACGCGCAAAACCAAGGGGAAAGGGTTGCGTTGGACCGTCCTCCGGAGGCACCATGCCGCCCGTAGTTGAAAGGTGGCGCGGTGGCTTGGCTTTTGCCTCCCACAAAGCCGTGTCCACTTTCACAGACTCCGAGGATAACATAATGCTCTCCACGCCGACGCGCGCCTTTGCCGACAAGATTGCCATGCAACACAAGCTGTTTGCGGAACTTTCCGCCATGTTCGGGGGTGAGGTTCCACTCTACGACAAATCACTGCTCGTGAACAAGGTGACCAACGAGGCGGTTTGCGCACTTCTGGGGAGGAAGTATCAGGGCTTTTCCCTCACCGCTGAGCAGCTTGAGAAGACAAGCGGCGAGCGTCACGGGGCGATTCGCATCGGTACCCGCGAGGAGTATCGCTGGGTGGC
>JADZDZ010000083.1 GCA_020850785.1 Candidatus Sumerlaeota bacterium
AAATGAAGACAGTGCTGATCTCTGTGCTTCGTCAGGAACTGGCTGAAAAGCAGGCGAAGGAGAAGGCCGATGCCCTGCAGGCCCGCGTGGTGGCCGGCGATTCCCTCACCAGCGCGGCGGCGGAACTTAAGGTGACGGCGGAGACACTTCCGCCATTCTCCCGTGGCGATGATGTTCGTGCGATTTCGCCACAACTCATGGGCTTTGAGAACATCGCCCTCTTCATCGGCAGCGCAAAGAAGGGCGAACCGCGGGTGTTGCGGGAGGGCCGGGGAAGCTTCACGCAGGGTTACGGCGTTCTTGAGATCACCTCAGCGGAAACGCCGAGCGTGCAGGACTTCGTGAAGAACATGAGCGCCATCGAAATGGCGACGTTGCGCTTGAAGCGCACCGCCTACCTCGCGGAGTTCCGCCGCGACGCGGTGAAGACTTCAAAAGTAACCTACAACGAAATGTACGTGACGCCGGAAGAGCCGAAGAAGAAATCAAAGAAGTAGGTCTTATTGCATCAGGGGGGGACGTGTCGTCACGCTCCCCCCGCTGCTTTTCTTGCTAAGCCCTTTAGTGCAACAATAAATCGTTTATTTTACTAAAAAGCCCAACGCTGGAGCGGTGAAAAACACGCCCGGCGTAAAAGTATGTCATGACGCGGCGACGTGGCTTCCTCCACGATCATTGCACACGCGGCAACCAATTTTTGCATTTCCGCGAACTCGCTGATTCGTCTCGCAATCGTCTCAAAACCCAAGGATTCCTTCCTGATGGCAAAGACAAACAAAAGCTCCGAAGTGACGACGAAGAAGGTGGCAGGGAAGTCACCCGCCACCGCCAAAGCACCGACCACGTCCGCGCCGAAGAAGAAGGCAGCGGCTGCGCCGCGCAATGCGAAGGCTGCAGCGAGTTCGGCGACTGCGGTTGCGGAGAAGAAGACGAAGAAGCCCGCAGCGTCGAAAGCGAAGGCTCCCGCGCGCAAAGTCGCTGCGGCGAAGACCTCCGCAAGCAGCGCCACCACCGAGCAGTTTCTTGCGGTGGAGAGGGACAATCGCGAGCTTCCGCTCGATTATGGCGACACCAAGGTCGTGCTCATGTCGCGCGACCCCGAATGGATTTTTGCCTACTGGGAAATCAATGCGGAGACACGCAAGCAGCACGGTTTGCAGCGCGGCAAGCACGACAAGGCGCTCACCGTTCGCTTCCATGAACTGCGCGACGGAAAAGCAGTCGATTCCTCCGATGTGACGGTGAATGACTTCACCTCCTCCTGGTACTTCAAGGTTCCGAACAGCAACGCGTCCTACCGCGCGGAAGTTGGCTTCATTGAAAAGGGAGTGTTCAAGGTGATCGCCACTTCGAACACGATCTCCATCCCGCGCCACGGCATTTCCGAGGAATCATCCGTTGAATTCGCGGAAATCAACGACGAGGTCTACAGCCAGATTGTCCAACTTTCGGGCGGCT
The DNA here is from genome assembly GCA_020850785.1 of Candidatus Sumerlaeota bacterium. GTDB lineage: Bacteria > Sumerlaeota > Sumerlaeia > SLMS01 > SLMS01 > JADZDZ01. Next base: position 1,459 of record JADZDZ010000083.1, read on the forward strand.
ACCACATCAGCGAACGGCTCGGCGGCGAGGATTTCCTGAAGACGTTGCAGCAGAAGGTCTTCCAGTCGCTGACAACGGGCGGCCCGCTTTTCAGCGGCACGCTTTCCGGCAATTTCCTAGGCAGCAGTTCCCTGTTCAGCGGCGCGGGATTTTCCGGCGACCTGTTCAGCGCCCCCGGCATCGGCGGCGAGGCCGGCCTGAAGTCCTCCGCAAAGCCCGGTGAGTTCTGGCTGGAGGTTGGCGTCGATGTGATCGTGTACGGTGCAACCACGCCGGATGCGAAAGTGAAGCTGATGGATCAGGACATCCGCCTGACGCCCGACGGCACGTTCCGCGTTCGCATGGTCCTGCCCGACAGCACGATCGAGTTTCCCGTGGAGGCAGTCAGTGCCGACGGCAAGCATCGCCGCCGCGTGAAGCCAACGGTGACGCGTTCCACGAACGGCAGCCCTCACAAGCCCGCCTGATTCGCGTTCCGCCTTCCGACAACATGCGTTCGGAATTGCCGTAGGCCTTGACCGGTCGCGACGGTCCAAGGGAATGATATGCGTCCGTGTTCATTGCGCATTGCCCGGCTGGTGTGATTGCGCGCGAGCGCAATCTTCCCTGCCAAGGCTCTTCTTCATGCGTCACACGTTTGCAAGCATGCGCTATCAGGCGGCCCTTGCCGTCACCATGGCATTGCTTGGTGCCCATTCGGCGAGCGCACTCGTCACGACGACGGTGCTTCGCGACTTTGAGGATGGCAGCGTTGGCGGCGCGGTGGCGGCAACCACGGCGAATTCCTCCACCGGCGGAGCCACAAACAGCGTCGCGACCAACGTCGCTGAATCGGGGTCGTTGCGGCTTCGCATGACCGATCCGGACGGGACCTACAATGGCCTCGTGATGACCATTGCAAATGCCTTCGCGGAGCCCGGCTACTACCTGATCACTGCGGACGTGAAGGTGAACAATTCCGCCTCGATCATCGACAGTTTTGGCATGGCTGGCGTTGTTGGCGGCCCGACGACGGCGAAGATCAGCGACGTCAACGCCGGTTACGTGATGAACCTGCCGCAGAACACAACCACGGCGGCGGCACTCGGCTACCAGACAATCGGATGCGCGGTGCAGGTGCCCGCAGGTGGGAGTTTCCCCAAGAGCCTGACGCTGTACTTTGGCACCGATCCATCGCGGGGAAATTATGCCTCGCTACCGGCGAATGACGGCAACTTCAACGGCGGCCATCGGTCGCTGGCCACAACCTGGACCTCCTCCGCGAACGCGGTTTACATCGACAACATCAAGAGCATTGGCCCCGGCAACTATGGCGAGGATCGCCATTTCTGGATTTCCATCGGCGACAACTACACAAACCTGACGAACCTGAACAGCCAGATACAATCCGCGAAGAACAATGGATTCAATGCGGTCGATATTCTGGCGCGCTATCGCACGAACCGCTACTACCGCGCGAATCGCGACTATTCGACGTATCCAAACCCTGAGCCGTTTGGCGGCGGTGCCAGCAACAGCAATGATCCGATTCAGGCCGCGATCGACAAGTGCCATGAGTTGGGGATGCGCGCCTACGTGTCATGGAGCTGCTTCCTTGCAACGGACGGCAGTACCTATCCGAGCGTCCTCCCCGCAGGCAGCATCACCTACACCTACAACAACAGCGGCCTCCCGGTGCCGCAAACAAACGTCGGCGAAGGTTTGTGGGCGGACGTGGGGCGGGCCGACGTGCGCGCACACGTGATCAACGTGCTGATGGATTTCGTGCAGAACTACGATATCGATGGCGTGATCTTCGACCGCATCCGCTACCAAAATACCTCCTACGGCTACAACCCGGTGGCGCTTCAGGAAATGGGCTACGCGGTAAACAATCCCTATCAGTCGGGCGATCCAATTCCCAGCACCACCAACGCGGCCTTCCGTGAAAAGCGCCGGGAGGCGGTCACGAAATTCCTGCATGACGCCTACGAATCCGTGACGAACCTGAAGCCATGGGTGATCGTCGGCACCGTGCCAGTTGCCTACGGTGATGGGTTGAATGACACCTACAACAGCGTCCTTCAGTCGTGGCCAAAATGGAGCTCCATTCGCACGACGAATCGAAACATCTCCTTCGGCGCGGAGGATTTGATTCAGCCGCAGTTTTATCGTCTGGCTTCATCGTCGGGATCGAACCAGGCACCGGCGGCGAACCAGCGCCTCATGATGAAGGCGGCCTATGGCGACGTGGCGGCGTACAACCTCGATTACGGGCTGATGCCGGGCAGCAATGTCATGGTGGCACCGCTGTTTTACCATCCGGACACCGGCGACACTGCGCAGTCCTCAGCCAACGCGCAGAACATCTGCGACACGCGTCAGGCAATTTATGCCATGAACGGCTGGGGATTGTATGCGGCGACGACGACGCTGACGGACATTTCCCTGATCCGCGCCGCGAGTTCCTCCCCGTGCGGCACCGATGTGCTCGCGGGAACGGCGACCCTGACGGATTTCCTGATGAAGGAAGGCTACGACAACACGCCGACGAATCCGATCACGAACCTGTCGTCGAACTTCAATGTCTCTGACACGATCACGCTGACGTGGACGACTCCCCCACCAGCCGCCGATGGCGAAACGCCGACGCGGTATCAGGTCTACAGGTCAACGACGACGCCTGTGAAGCAATACTACGCGAACCTTGTTAACCGGAACTACGCGGTGACGGGAAATTCCTTCGCGGACAATGCAGGCACGGGAATGAGTTCCGGCACTTCGTACTACTACCTTGTGGTTGCCGTGGATGACTACAACAACAAGGCCGCGTCAAATCAGATAGGGCCCATCACCTATTCCACGCCAGGTGAATACATCATCGAGACGCGCAGCGGAGGAAAGCACTTCGCGGATTATTCGGAAATCAGCGGCGATTGGGCAAACTCCACGTCGAAATCCACCGCAGCGGGAACGACGCAGGGAATCGGATCGCGCTTCTCCACCATGACGGCGAAGAACGATGTCGCGCGCTTTTCTCCGTCCGGGTTGGGCAGCGGAACCTACGACATCTTCATCACAACCAACAATGCTTCCAGCACCAACGCGCCGAATGCGACCTATCGCGTGAACACTTCGGGTGGTGTGCAGTCGGGAACGTTCAATGCCACTCCCGGCGTGACCGGCAACCAGTGGCACAAGCTGGGGCAGTTTGCGCTGACGGCGGGAAGCGGCTACGTTGAAATTGATAGCGCCACCGTGACCACCAGCACGGGCGCTGACCGCCTGCCTGCGGATGCGATGCGCTTCGTGCCCGTTGGCGGAGCAACGCCTTCACCAACGGCGACGCCGTCGCCCACCCAGACTCCCACGCCAAGCCCCAGCATTTCGCCGTCCGTCAGCCCATCGGTCACCCCGACGCCATCGCCGACGGTCAGCCCGACGCCGCTGCCAACGCTGCTGCCGCGCGAAGGATTTATACTCTCCTCCGCGCAATAGCGACGCGCGGATGCCTTAGCGCAGCACGCCGAAGGATTTGAAGGGGTAGTAGCGAATCAATGCGCGGCCGCGCAGTAGGTCCTGCGGAACGTCGCCCCAATAGCGTCCGTCGCTGGATGAGGTGGCATTGTCGCCAATCATCAACACCGAATCATCGCCAACGGGAATCGTCTGGGGATTGTCCATTGGCGAAGGGAAGATGCGATGCGGTTGGGGAAAATGGACGATGCGCGTGAAGAAGGGATCGTTGAGGGGCTTGCCATCAACGACGACGGGACGCCCCTTCACGTGGATTTCGATGCCGCCCCACTTGTCGCTATAGCGCGATTCTGAACCGGGAGCGAGTTCCGTCATTTCCATCGGTTCCATCGTCACCTTCTCCCCCGGCAGACCAATGACACGCTTGATGAAGACCGGTGTTTGCGGATCGAAGGGGCGACCCCGTTCCGGACGATCGGGCACCTTGAACACGGCGATATCGCCGCGCTCCGGCGTGCGAAACCAGTAGGCGAACTTGCTGACGACAATCATGTCCGTGCGGTGTGTGGACGCCTTGCGCGCGGAAGCGACGATTCCCGGCAGTGGACGATCCAAGTAGATCATGTCCTTCGCCGTGGTCCTGTCCTGATTGATGAGGAAAATTTGAAGGAAGTTCGCATTCGGAAACGAATAGATTACATCGTTGATGGAATCGCCGTCGTAGTCGGAGAAGGAAACAAATCCCTCCTTGTCGCCGATGAGCGTTGGCGTCATTGATCCCGTGGGGATCATGAAAAGCTCGAAGACATAGCTGCGAATGAACATCGCCAGCATGAATGCGAAAACGATCGCATCGGCATAGCCGCGCACACGTTGCAGGAACGTGAGGTTTGATGTTGGTGTTTCAGCGGCGGGAGCGCCCTGCTTTTTCTCAGCAAGGCGCTCCTGAACTGTCTTCGGTTTTTTCTTCTCGGAGGCTTCCTGCATCAGGTATGCGCCCAGCGCACCAGTCCCATTTCCTGTGGATCGAACAGCTTCGGATCGTTCGGAATGACACGAACGGTGAAGCCGTGTTCGCCTGATTCCGCCATGGCCAGCGTGCCGGTGTAAACACGCCATTTTGCGCCGTCCAGCATTTCTTCCTCCACGAACTTCATGGGGAAGCGAACCACGCTGGGGAGGGCATCGCCGTTCGTCTTCAATTCCTCCGCGTAAAGCTCCACGGTGACCTGGGCGGGGTCAATCTGTCCGAGGTGGACTTCCGCACGAACGGAAACCTCATCACGGATGGGCACGGTGAACATTTCGCTGCTGTTGGGCATGTCGCCAATCACGCGGGCGTTGATGCGAATCTGGCTCCAGTGGCGGCGCAGTTCCGCCTTCTTGTCGGCGTATTGGATGGCTTCGGCGTATTTGTTTGCGGTCAGTTCCGCCACGCGTTTCGTGCCACGAACGTAGTAGTTGTCCGTGTACTGCATGACCATGCGGTCAGTGCTGAAGTTCGGGGCGCAGGTCTTCATCGCCTCCTTCACGCGCGCCAGCCACTTGCGCGGGATGCCCTTTTCGTCACGCTCGTAATAGGTCGGCACGATTTCCTTTTCGATCACGCGGTAAAGGTGTTCCGCGTCATCGGCATCCTGCTTTTCCTCATCCTTGTAGTCCTTCTCGTAGCCAATCGCCCAGCCAACGAGCGGATTGAGCTTCATCGCCTCCGGCCACCAGCCGTCGAGAATCGAGCAGTTCAGGCCGCCGTTCAGCGGCACCTTCATTCCCGACGTGCCGGACGCCTCGTAGGGGCGGCGCGGATTGTTCAGCCAAACGTCAACACCGCTGGTGAGGCGGCGACCAATATTCATGTCATAGTTTTCGACAAACACCAGGCGGTTGTGGAACTCATGTCGTTTGGAGAACTCAATGATCTGACGAATGAATTCCTGTCCCGGTTTGTCCGCAGGATGGGCTTTCCCCGCGAAGACGAGCTGAACAGGCCGCTGGCCGTTGTTGATGATGCGCGCCAGGCGCTCCGGATCGCGGAAAATCAGCGTCGCGCGCTTGTATGTCGCAAAGCGGCGCGCAAAGCCGATGGTGAGCGCCTCGCCATTGAAAATCTCATCAAGGCTTTCGATCTGGTCGGGCATTTCGCCAAACCGCTGGTGCTGGTCACGCAGGCGTCCATGAACGAAACGGATGAGAGCCTGCTTCAGTTCCTTCTTCGTCGCCCAGAGGCGCTCATCGGGGATTTTTCCGATCGCCTCGGCCCACATGTTCGGATTCGCGATGCGATCGCGCCAGGCGGGACCGGCGAATTCATCGAGAAGGTTCTGCATGTCGAAGCTCATCCAAGTGCGCGTGTGCACGCCGTTGTTGATATAGCCGATGGGCGTTTCCGACGGCGGAACGTCGCGCCAGAAGGGGGCCATCATGCGCTTCGAGACCTCGCCGTGCAGCTTCGACACTCCATTCGCCATCGCGGAGAAATGCAGCGCAAGAATCGTCATGGAGAAAAGCTGCTGGCCGTCGGGCATCGGCTCCACACCGAGATCAATGAACTGCGCACGCGTCAGTTCGCTCGATTCGTAGTAGCTGCGGAAGTACTTGTCCACCAAGTGAATCGGGAAGCGGTCGTGGCCCGCGGGCACCGGCGTGTGCGTGGTGAATAATGACGAGGCACGGATGACCTCGACAGCCTGCGTGAACGTCAGGCGCTCCTCGTGCATCATGTTGCGCAGGCGCTCAAGGCTGAGGAAGGCCGCGTGTCCCTCGTTCATGTGGAACAGCGTCGGACGCTGCGGAATGATTCCCGCCGCGTGCAGCGCGCGAATGACCTTCACGCCGCCCATGCCGAGCAGGATTTCCTGCTGGATGCGCATTTCCTGATCGCCGCCGTAGAGACGGGAAGTGAGTTGCCGGTCCTGTTCCATGTTTTCCGGAACGTCCGTGTCCATCATGTAGATCGGAATGCGGCCCACGTTGATCACCCACACTTTTGCGGTGACCATGCGGCCGGGGTATTCGAGGGAAATCTTCAGTTCGTGACCGCTCTTGTCGCGCACTTCATTGACGGGAAGTTCCTCCCAGCGCTGGCGCGTATACTCCGCAACCTGCTGCCCCTGCGGATCGATCTGCTGCTGAAAGTAACCATTACGGTAGAGCAGGCCGATGGAGATCATCGGGATGCCGAGGTCCGAGGCGGACTTGCAGTGGTCACCGGAAAGGACACCGAGGCCGCCGGAATAGGTCTGCAGAATTTCGTGCAGCCCGTACTCTGCGGAGAAATAGGCAATCAGCGCATCGTCCTTGCCGTGATAGGTGCGCCACCAACTGTTGGCGGCAGCCTGATAATCCGCAAAACTCTTCATCACCTCATCGTAGGCGGTGATGACTCCCTTGTTTGCGGCGGCGGCATCGAGCTTTGCCTGCGTCACGTTGCGAAGGAAACGAACGGCGTTCCCCTTCGACTGAATCCACGTTCCCAAATCAATCATGCGGAACAGGGCGCGGGCGCGGGGGTTCCACGTCCACCACAGGTTGCGGGAAAGATCGTGAAGGCCGGACAGCGGCTGTGGAATGTTGGGGGTGAAGTGAACCTTGCCGAGGAATTGTTCAGGAACAGTAGGGCGCATCAGTTGGCGTTTCTCAGAAGTGAAAATGTGTGCTGGCAGCAGGTGGTCGGATGCAGATGGCGCTGCGCTGTTGGCGCGGGATCACCTGATCCGTGCATGGAATTGTTGTCCGGCGAGTGTGAAAAACCGGACGCCAGATGCTCAAAGGAATTTGACCGATCCGATTGAGGGTCGCGATAAAACTTAATCAAACAGCAATTGGAGCGACGCGGAGCTATTCCTTCGGCTTTTTCTCCTCGTCTTCGGCCTTCTTTTCCTTCCCGCCGAAGAGTCCCTTCACGCCCGAAGTGATGCTCTTTCCAGTGTCCTTCACGCCGCTGGTGACGTCCTCCACGGCTTGCTTTCCGGTCTCGGCGGTGTCGCCGAGAACCTTCGCGCCTTCCTTCACGGTGGCGGATGCGGCAGCGCCGGCGGCATCAAGCTATTCCGATGCGAGGTCCGCCGCAGCGCCGATCTGTTCGCTGGCGGCGCTGGCGGCCTTCATCGCGGATTTACCCGCTTCGTCGAGCGCCTTGCCTGCGGTTTCGATGGAGCTGTTCACGCTGGCGGGAAGCTGCTTCACGATGGAGTCCAGAAGTCGCTGGAAGATTTTGCTCCACTTCTGGTTCTCCTTCATCTTCACGGAATAGGGGACCTTGATTTCCGGAAGTTGGAGGAAGCTGATGAGCGAGATCATCGGCTTCAGTTTGTCATAGGGAGGATCGAACGTTCCCACCTTCAGTTGCTTTGCGCTGAACGTCAGCGTGCCGGATGCGACCTTCTCCTTCATGGTCATCACGGTCGCGGCGTTCACGATGCCATCCTCGAA
>JADZDZ010000084.1 GCA_020850785.1 Candidatus Sumerlaeota bacterium
GCCACCCACGTGATACTTCCGCACAAAGAGAAAGTGATCCCCTTCGTCAAAAGGTCTGAGCGTCAGTGAGCCAGGCGTCAAAGCACCGGGCTGGTGAATTCCCTTCAGGTCTTCCGGCGCGGGGGATTCACCCACAAGCTCCGTTGGGAAGGCGGTCAAGTCCGCAGGGCGTCCATCGCTGGCAGCGATGAGAAGTATCTGCAGGAGCGCGGGAGACGTTTCAATCTTTCCTGACCCGCGCAGCGGAACTCCCGCATGCAAAGGCGTTGAAACAGTCAAGACGTGCCTGCCTTCGGGAATTCGTTCGGGAAGCAGAAGCACCCGGTCCGCGCTGGACTTTTCCTGAATGTTGAAAATCCACGGTGCGTTGTCGTCGACCTGCACAACGACAAGAATGGGAGGCGCGGCATCGCGCAATTGCGCTTCAATTCTCAGCCCCTCTAGATTCGTCTCCGCATCGAAGTTATAGGCGACCGCAGTCCCTTCGCGAAGAATCATCCCCGATCCCTTTGCGGTGATTCGACTGTTGGGAAAGATTTCGCTCGCATCGACTCCGCGCCGCGGCAGCGCAAAGGCGTTTGCGGAATCGCTCCTCTTCAGCCTTCGAACCTGAACTCCCCAATCAATCGGCACAAAGGCGTCGGTGGCGGTACTTTCAAACCTCACCTGATCGCTGGAATTGTTGTTCACCCATTGATCCAGATCAGGAGCTTTCGCGTCCTCATCACCAATCAGCGAGAGGAAGTACACGGGCTTCGTTGTGTCCTGAAGCAGCTCGCGCATCTGCTGAATCGTAACCGCACCGTTGCGCACCATGTATGACAACGTCACGAGCGATCGCGGCGGAAGCTGATCCCGCGTCCAAAGGAAACGTGTCCCCAGCGCCAGATAGGGGTGCCGCGTCAGCACGATGCCATCCTTCGCCACTGCATTTTCCCTCAGCCATGCGATGGCTTCACCCATCGGTTGAAAACTTCCCTCAAGGCGATGCTTCTCCCACACGACGCTGCGCGCCGCGAAGATCATGATCCAGATCGTTGCAACGATTTTTATCCAGTGCAACCGCTGCGCTTTCGCGAAGAGAAGTGCGACGGCCATCAGCAGCAGCGGGCTGGCGGCCGCCACGTAGCGCGGGGAGAAATACTGGCGCGGCTTGATCACGGTGAAAGGCACCGTTGCGCACAGAATCGTGCAGGCAATCCCCACGGCAACCCAGCGCAGTCGCGGATTGCGCCACCCCACAAACAATCCCGCGATTCCCAACGCCAATCCCGCAACACCAAGCAATGCGTCGAAATTCGTGAAGCGATAAATCGCACCGTAGAAGCACGCAAGCAGTGCTCCAAGAAAATCCCAGTTCATCCCGATCTGCCGCCCTTCATCCTGTCCGATCCACAGGGTCCCCAAGCGATCGAGCGCCACCTTCACCGCGATGCTGGCGACGATCAGGACAACGCCGCAAACAGCGATTCGAATCCGTCGCCTGCGCGCGTCAGTGAATGACGCATCGGCGGTGCGCGCGAACGCGGCAATCATCGGAGTCACAAAAACAACACCGCACAAGTACAAGCCTGTTGGATGAAATCCCATGCCGACAAGCGTGACGAGCAGCGCCACCGTCGCGAGGCGCCACCGCCTTTCCATCACGCAGTCGATCAGCATCGCCGCGCAAACACCCGCCATCATCATCGGCGCGTAGTGATTTGCGTCCTGACTGTAGAAAATGCCGAAGGGGCTGAGCGCGAGCAACACGCCTGCCACCACACCGCAGACAAAATTCGCGCGTCGCAACAGCCACCAACAACCGAGCGCGACTGCCGCCGTCCCGAAAATCGCCGCGTACAATCGCAGTCCCCACTCCGAATCGAACAGCGCCAGTCCCGCGCTCTGGCACAACCCCGTCAGCCAGTGCCCCGACCGCCCAAAGCCGATTCCCTTCTCGGCGGCCATTTGCCAATTCGTCATTTCATCAATCCACGGCGATTGACGCCCCAAATCGCCAAAGCGCAGCAGGGCCGCCAGAATGCTGATCGCCAGCAACGCCCAACGTTCCCGCGCCGGGAGGGATGTCGTGGATGAAGTTTCCATGCCCATTGCCCGCGCAGCTAAATCGTTCCCCCACGAGACCGACAACCCCATTCCCACGCTCGCCCCTTGACGCGACCACAAATGGTGTCGGCAAATCATCGCGATGCGCCCTTAGCTCAGCTGGATAGAGCATCAGACTTCGGTTCTGAGGGTCGGGGGTTCGAATCCCTCAGGGCGCACCAAAAACGACTTCCAAACTTCCGGGTTATGCTGCTGGCGCCAGGGGAACTGCTCGCGGGCGCGGGGCGACCGTCGCGTTCCCCCGCCAGATTCCATCGGACAGCAGGCGCAGGCCGTTCAGGACGACGAGCACCGTCCCCCCCTCATGGCCGATGACCGCCACCGGAAGCGGCAAATCAAAGAACAGTCCGCCTACCACAAGGACCAGCATGGCCCCAATCGCGACCGTCAGGTTCTGCCGGATGATCCTCGCAGCGCGGCGCGCAAGACGATGCGCATCGGCCAGCTTTGTCATGTCTTCAGAAAGGAGCGCCACGTCGGCGGCCTGCAGCGCCACATCCGAACCGGCTGCGCCCATGGCAATGCCGACATCAGCGCGGGCAAGGGCTGCCGCATCGTTGACGCCGTCGCCCACGAAGGCAACCTTTCCGCGTTCCGCCAGTTCACCGACACGACGCACCTTGTCCTGCGCCAGCATTTCCGCGTGGACGTCGTCCGGCCCGAAACCCAGTTCCGCGCCGATCCGCAGTGCCACCGGCCTCCTGTCGCCCGTCATCATGACGATGTGGCGCACGCCGTCCGCACGGAGAGCCGCGAGCGCCGAAGCGGAACTCGGCCGCGCCTCGTCGGCCACACTGACTGCGCCAAGAATCGTCGCCCCTCGTCCCAGATAGATGACAGTCTGAGCGCCTTCCTCAAGCGCGCGCAGTTCGGGAAGGCCAACAGAAGCACCCATGTCGCGCACAAGGTGGGAGTTTCCCGCCCAGACGGGACCAATGTCATCGGAGCCAACGATTCCGGCGCTCGGACGTGAAGTAACATCGATGACTTTCGCCGGTTCGATCGCGCGCCGCGAAGCCTCCCGGCGGATGGCCGCCGCAAGGTGGTGCTCCGATTGCGCCTCAAGCCCCGCGAGAAGGGACAGGAAGCCACGCTCATCCCCGTTCAGGGCGACAATTCCCGTCACGGCCGCGCGACCAGTGGTCAGCGTGCCGGTCTTGTCGAAGGCGAAAATGTCGGTGATGGCCAGAGTCTCCAGCGCGCCGCCTCCCTTGAACAGCACACCGCCGCGCGCCGCCGCTGAGAGCGCCGACAGAATTGCCGCCGGCACCGAAATCACGATTGCGCAGGGGCTTGCCGCCACGAGCAGCGTCGCGGCCTTGTAGAGCGCCTGCTCCCAATCGCGCCCAAGCCAATGGAAGGCGGCAAAGGCGAGAATGGCGCCGAGGATCACCGCAACGGTGTAACGCTGTCCGAACCACTCACTGAAGCGCGCGGAGGGTGCCTTGGCCTCCTGCGCTTCCGTGACAAGCCGGATCATGCGCGCGATCGTGCTGTCACCGATCGTCCTGGTGACGGTCACTTCCAGCACCCCATCCAGATTGACGGTGGCTTCAAACACCTGCTGGCCCGGCTCCTTGGAGACAGGCATGGATTCCCCCGTGATGTTGGCCTCGTCGATGCCGCCACGCCCCTGCATGATGACGCCGTCGGTCGGCACACGCGCCCCCGGTCGCAGGATCACGACATCGCCGACGGCAAGCTCCGCGGCGGGAACCTCCGCGACCGATCCATCGCTGTTCTTCCGCAACGCGGTTTCCGGGCGCAGTGCCATCAGGGCTTCCACCGCCCGGCGCGCGCGCCCCAGCGCCTGATGCTCAAGCGTCGTGGAGACGCTGAACAGCGTTAGCAACACGGCGCCCTCGAACGGCGCACCAACAACCGCAGCGGCGATGGCGGCGACCACCATCAGGAGATCGATGTCGAGCACATGCTTTTGCCACAGCGCCAAAAGCGCATTCCACAGCGCCGGAAGCCCACCCGCTGTATAGACAACCACCAACCCCGGCCATCGCAGGGCGGCGAGCGCCTCAACGGGCGGCCAGGTCCCAACCACGGCGAGAGCCATTCCCACCACGGTGAGGAGCGACAGCAGCGTCGAGGCGTCGAACAACCAACGTTTCATGTCAGACCGCCCTGCCAGACATCGCGCCGATGGCAACGCTGCCATGGCCGGCTGCCGCGAAATGACGAATGAAGATCACTCTGAAAGGGTGACGCAGGGTTGTTGTGCGTCAATATGTTAGGAAGATTCAGAATTTGATGCTTCAACAGCATCTCGACAGGCGGAATACCAGTCAGTGCCAACGGGGGGCCGACAAATTCGGAGGCGGTGAAAAAATAGGGTTTGACTCAGGGGCGGTCTGCAAAGACCTTTCCCATCCCTTTGTGCGCCCGTAGCTCAGTTGGATCAGAGCGTCTGACTACGGATCAGAAGGTCGGGAGTTCGAGTCTCTCCGGGCGCACCATTCACCCTCACCCAGCATGATGCCTCACCGCCATCCGCCGCCGGATGTGGATATTGTCGCGCCCTGACAAGCGTGAGCAGACACGACTTTTAAGGCGTTTTCCTGAATTTTGTAGCCATCCAGAGATTGCGCGGGCGGGACGCCCGCGCCACCAAAACAGCGTGCCAAAATCCCAGCATGGCTGTGACACTTTTTAAAACATAATAATTCGGATAAACAAATCCACAACAAGTTGAAATACGGGCCTGAAACTCGTGCTTGCATGTGGATACGAACCGGTTCAAATTTGATCCGCACCTTACGATCCGGAGTCTCCGCTTGAAGCGCAAATTGCCGAATGTTCCCCATCAGGCCGCCTGGGCGCTGCTGCTCGCGCTGCCGTTTATCCCAGCAAGTGCCCCGGCCCAGGGGAACTCGCGTCCGAAGGTTTCCTGGCATTGGCACATGCACCAGCCGATCTACTGGAATGATCGTCTGCGCACGGGGGCGGTGGATCGCTATGAGTATGCTTGGGATTCGATCCAGCAGAAGAATGGCGGCGCATTCAATCCGGAGAATAATCTGAGCAGCGGGGAGGACGGCGTGTTCTCCAAGCAGGATCGCGTGGCAGCCTACCAATATCGGATGCGCGACGCCATCAACGCCATCCGCGGCAGCAACCCCTACGCCGGCGCCGCAGTCAGTTACTCCGGCGCGTTGATTGAGAACGTGAAGAGTCTGGGCATGGCGAACCAGCTTGGCTATACGCCGGGTTGGAAGAATGCGTTGGATGAGGCGAACAACTGGACCACCAGCGATGGGGAGAAGCGTCTGGAGTTCACGAACTTTTCGCATCACCATGCGTTGCTCGCGCTGCTGCCGCGGGAAACGGTGTACATGGAGCTGCGCCTGAATCAGGAAATCCTGAAGCGAGAATTCGGCGCTGATGCCGTCAGCAAGGGATTCTTTCCGACGGAGATGTGTTTCTCCGAACGCCTGATTCCCGTGCTGAAGGATTTGGGAATTGAATGGTCGATTGTTTCCGGCGAAAAGATCGCGCGCGCGATGGGGGATTTTCCCCTGGTGCTTGGCAGTGGTGGTGTGAACTGCGACATTCCGAACCGCGCAGATCAGATCAATCCCAACGGTGTGGATTTCATCCGCACAACGATCAGCCGCGGCTGCTCGCCCGTGAATGCGAATCCGCTCTCCTACCAACCCGCCTATGCGAAATGGGTGAATCCCGACACCGGCGAGGAGGAGCGAATCATCGTCGTGCCCGCAGATCAGGGGTTCGGTTGGAATGATGGTTATGGCTGCATCAATGCGAGTTTCTTCACGGCACTGGAGGCAAAGAACAATACGGCGGGTCCAAGCCTCGTGCTGTTGTCCCACGATGGCGACAATGCCTTCGGTGGAGGATTCTCCTACTACAACGAGTGCGTACCGAATCTTGCGAGTGATGCGCGCTCCCGCGGCGACGAAGTCACCTCCATCCAAAGCTACCTGAACACCTACGGCGCCAACATCACGAACACGATCCATGTGGAGGATGGTGGCTGGGTGAATGCGGATGGCGATTTTGGCTCACCAACATTCATCAATTGGAATTATCCGCTGCTCAACGCCGCCGGCCAGCATGATCCCGTGAACGGGTGGCATGAGAAGGCGCGCGAAATGGCAATCTTCGTCGCGACGCAGAACCGTGTCCTCACCGCGCAGCAAATGAGCAACAAGACTCCCGACTTCGCGCAGATTCTCGACCCCAATTCGACGACGGATGCGGTGGATCGCGCGTGGCACTACTATCTTGGTTCGCTGGATTCGGGAAATGTCTACTACGGTGATCCGCTCGATCTGGAAATCAAGGGCACCATCGGTTGCAACGAGGCGGCCCGTCTGGTTGATCCCATCATCACCGCAAATGCGGAAAACGACCTGACACCGCCCAGCATCTGGCTGCCGCAGCGCCATCCCTACAATCCGGGAAGTACAAATTTCGGTGTGCAGTATCAATATCGTCAGGTGATTGACGATGGGGACTTCCACATTTGGACGTTCATCGCGGACACGAGCGGCCCAGTGACGGCAACGTTGAAGTACCGCATCGACAACGATGGCGTGAACCCGCTTTCCTCCAACGAAAATGAGACTTTCGCGGGCGGAAGCGAAGTCGGCGCCTGGCAGTCTCTCGCGATGAGTGGGCACGCCTACAGCACGGGAGTGCCCGCCGGTTACAACAAGCCAGGACTGAATTACTGGGAACTTCCGCTGCACATTTCCGATCACTATAGCGTGGAAGTGGTGGGCCTTCGCGACAAGTTGATTGACTACTACGTGGAAGCCGTTGACGCGAAGGGGAACACCGCGCGTTCGCCAATTCAGCATGTCTATATCGGGACGGGAGAGGGCTCAACGGGGGGTGGCGGCGGCGGCACGCGCACCACCATCAACCCAAGCCCCGCCGTTCGTGGCCAGCAGGCGACGATCACTTACAAGCCCGCAGGCGGGCCGCTGGCATCAGCACCGGAGATTTACATTCATCGCGGCAAGAACGGCTGGCAGGGAATTCTTTCCCCGCGGCCCGCGCTGACGAACCAGGGCAATGGCGAGTGGACGCACACTTTCACCGTCGATGCCGATGCAACAGCGATTGATTGCGTTTTCACGACAACAGCCACTGGTGGCACGGGAATCTGGGACAACAATGGTGGAGCGGACTGGCACTTCAGCACCATCACGAATGGCGCAACGCCGACGGCTTCGCCCACTCCCTCCCCCACCAGCGCGAATTCGCCAACGCCATCACCAACTGCGGGAGGAACACCAACGGCAAGCCCCACCGCTTCGCCAACGCCGGGACAAAATCCCTTCGTGATGGATGGCGTGTTGGATTCCGGCACGTGCCTTGTTCCCGGCGGCCTGCACGTGAAGGAACAGGATGGATGGCTGTACGTCGCCGCAACCGGTTCGCTTCCGAATGACCTCTTCATCTACCTCAGCAGCGATCCCTCGACGCCGGTGGCTGCAAATTGGGCGAAGGCGGGGCAGGTCTCCCGCTGGGATTATTTCCTCGCAATGGAGGGAAGCAACAATTACGCAAGCTGGTTCAACAGCGCCGGCAACTCCGTCGCCGACCTGAGTGGGAGCTACGCCAAAGCCCGCAACGGTGCGTTCATGGAAGGCGCCATTCGGAAGGACTTGATTGGCGGAGCAAGCACGTATGCATCGTTGGGAAGTTTTGCAACGAACGATGGCGAGGGATTGGTTTCCCAGTCCCCCGCATCGCTTGATTCCGATGCGAATATCGATGCCGACGAAACATTTGCGATCGTCACTGGCGTCGATCCCTGCGCTGCGACTCCGACGCCGTCGCCGAGCGCGACTGCGACAACCTCGCCATCCGCGTCACCATCGCCGTCACCATCATTGACCGCGACAGCATCACCAACACCCACGCTCACATTCACCGCAACGCCTTCGGTTACAGACTCCCCGTCACCGACGATTGCGAC
>JADZDZ010000085.1 GCA_020850785.1 Candidatus Sumerlaeota bacterium
CAGGTGCGGGTGGGCAAGGAGACCGTCGGGTGATGTGTTGTCTATACAACTGACGGGTGTTCACAAGAATGCGTGGGCGAGACGCCCACGCCACGAAAAGCAGCCACGGATTTACGCGGAAAAGCACGGATTGGGAATGTATATACAATGAGGTGGACAAGATGGGTGAGTGGGATTCTTGTCCGTCTGGTCCATCTCTTTGTTGAAGCGTTCTTTGGTGGCGAGGGCGTCCCGCCCTCGCAGGTGCGGGTGGGCAAGGAGACCGTCGGGTGATGTGTTGTCTATACAACTGACGGGTGTTCACAAGAATGCGTGGGCGAGACGCCCACGCCACGAAAAGCAGCTGCGGATTTACGCGGATGGAAACGGATTTTAGGAATGTATATACAATGAGGTGGACAAGATGGGGTTGGTTGTGTAAAATTTCCCCATTCCCCATTCCCCATTCCCTCTAACTCTGGTGGGTTAGAACAGCGGTGAAGCAGTCGGGGATGAGGACTTTGTTGCCGGGTGTGGGGGTGTAGGCGCGGCCGGGGAGCACGGACCATGATGCGAGCGAAAGTTGCGCGGCTTTTGCCCATGCGGTGATCTGTTTCTTGGTGAAGCCAGACCAGCGATGATGGAATTCAGTGCGAAGCCATTGCTGGTCGTGCTCAACGAAGTCGCTGATGATGAGGGAGCCGTTGCGCTGAAGTCCGTTGGCGAGGTTGGCGATGACGACGGCGGGATCGTGGAGGTGATGGAGTACCTGAACGATGGTGATGATGTTTGCTTCGCGGGGTTTGAGGGGCGGAGCGGTCTCGACGTCGGCGAGGCGGAACTCCACGTTGCGCAAAACGGCGGCCTTGGCCTTTTCGCGTGCAACGGCGAGCATGGCTTCGGAGTTGTCGATGGCGATGAACTTTTCGAAGCGTCCCGCGAAAAGGTGCAGCATGTAGCCGGTGCCGGTGCCAACGTCTGCGATGGTGAGGTTGGGGGGAACGAAGGCGCGAAGGACTTCGCGGCCAAGGGCATCGCCAAAGAGGTCGTTGCGGATGTCGTCCCAGCGGCGCGCGAGTTGGTCGAAGTAGCCGGCGCCGACGTCGCTGACGCGCGCGGCAAGGACCTTGGTGAGGCGCTTGTCGTCCGCAGCGAACTGGGGATCATCGCGCCAGGCTTCCTCCAGGGAGGGCCAGAGCGCGCTGGCGGCGGGATCAAGGCCCTTGTGATCGACGCGGTAGGGTCGCAGGGAGCCGGAGCGGCGTTCGACGATGAGGTTTTCTTCGCGAAGGATTTTGAGGTGGTTGGAAATGCGCGGCTGCGCAAGCTGGGTGATTTCGGAGAGTTCGTTGACTGTGAGTTCCTCGCGCCAGAGGAGGCGCAGCACGCGCAGGCGTGTGGCGTCGGAAAGGATGCGAAAGAGGCGTGTGAGTTCGCTGGCGGAGTCGATCATGAGGGAGAAATCATCCTTCGCCAAGGTGATGGCGGACAAGAGGGAGATGATGAATGGCAAACGGGGACGATGTGATATGATTGGTAGTGTTGTTTTACATCCTTCTCATTTCATCATCGTCACAATCGTAAGGGCTGTGAAACTGTTAAAAATGGTGATAACACTAGTTTTTTCAGAAGTGTACGTTGTGAAGGAAAGGGGCGAATATCTGTCGTGGGAGTTGTGGAGGAAGGAATAACTTCGGAGCCTGTGGGCAAAAGCCGTGTGCTCTGTGGAAAGAGGGATAATTCGAGCGGCTCACTGAATTTGTTAAAGTTAGGGTGTTTTCCGGGCGGATATACAAAGCAGGGCTGTTCACAGTCTTTATACACAGCTATCCACAGGCTGTTGATTGTGTATAGAGCATTGATAAATAATGAGTTAATGTTTAAAACGAAGGGGGAGTAGAAAAAGTTTCCACAGAGCCTGTGGATAAAGGTGGGGGCTGGGGCCGCAGGCGTCTTCGACCGCATAGAGCATTTTCCGAAATTTCGTAGCCAACCAGAGATTGCGCGGGCGGGACGCCCGCGCCACTGAAAAAAGCGTGATCAACCCTCAAAATGGGCACGTCATTTTGAAAAATGCCATAATCCATGGCTGGTCGCCAACTCGCAGAAGTGCGCGGGCGGGACCTCCACGGCATGAAAGACGCTGGGATCGGGTTAAAGCTGGCCTTGCGCGAGTTGTGCCCTTGGCTGGAAGATTGGCACTAGAAAACGTGGACCCCCGGTTTCCGATGGCAGCTTCGCAGAAGGAAATTCTCCGCCGGACCATTGATGCGTTGGAAACATCGCTGAAGCGGTATCCGGACAATGAAAAAATTTTACACCAGTTGGCGCTGGCATACGCGCAGACGGCGCGCTTTGACCCGAAGGCGGTGGAGATTTACCAGCGGGCGTCGAAGTTTTTTCCGTCGGACGTGAAGATTCAGCGGGCGCTGTCGATCGGGTTCCTGATTTCGCAGAGCACGGATTTGTTGAAGGACCTTCAGCATGTGGAGGACATCAACAAGGAGAGCCTTGCGCGGAACATCGAGCGGCTTGCGCGGATGACGCAGGAGTTTCCGGATTCGCCGTATATACACAGGGCGCTTGGGGACTTGCAGTTGCTGGGGGGGTCGGAGAGGGAGTCGATCCACCATTATCGCTGTGCGATGGCGCTGGGTCTGGCGGAACTGGAACCGCTGTGCGCGCATTTCGAGCAGGTGCGGCGGATGCGCGATTTGTCGGGGTATGTGGGGGTTTTCTTCGCAGAGTTGTACCAGCGTTTTTCGGCGAACGAGAAGGCGAACCAGATTTTTCTGGAGTATGCGAATCGTCCGAATCCGGAGCGGGTGGTGCTGGACAAGTTCGCGGATTTCCTGCAGCGGCGGCTGGAGGATGGTGATCCGGATGATGGCGAGTTGGAGGTGCGCTGCCTGCGCCAGTTGACGAAGGTTGCGCTGCTGAAGGGGAATGTGTCGGAGGCGTTGACGTGGGCGCGGCAGCTTACGCCGGAGCAGCTTGCGAAGGATGCGCGGCTTGCGAAGGAGTTGGCGCGGCGGCTGCTGCACATGGAGGATTTCCGGCTGTCGTTTGAGTATCTTTCGCGCGTTCCGCTGGATGATGACGTAAAGGTGCTGCTGAATGAAATGACGGTGGCGCTGGAGAAGCGGGGCGAGTTGGACACGGTGGTTTACATCCTGCAATACATCAACGAGAACGACGAGTATTCGCGGGAGTCGCTGCAGTTGCTGCGGCGAAATCCGGCGCAGGATGATTACCAGATCGAGATGGACACGGAATTGCAGATGGCGGAGCTGCATTGGAAGAACCGCCGCTGGGAGGAGGCGTTTGATCGTTACCTGCGGGTGTTGGAGCTTGGTTACGGTGACTATCGTGCGTTGCTGGAGCCGATTGACCTGTTGATTTCGCGGCTGCCGGAAATTTCGACACGGCAGTTGGTGTTCCTGACGAATTTTTTCGCGGACAAGCGGGATTGGCGGCGCTGCATGTTGTACGCGCAGCGGGTTCTTCAGCAGGAGCCGAATCAGGCGGCGATGAGCCAGCGTTTGCTGCAGGCGTGCGAGCGCATCCTGACGGAAAATCCGGACGATCATGCGGTGCGGCTGGCGGAGGGGGACGAGCACCTGCGCCTTGGGAACATTGAGTACGCGATGGCGGATTACCGGGCGTGTGCGGCGGCGCCGGAATACAAGATGAAGGCGAACCGCCGGCTGGCGATGGCGAATTTCCGCGCGGGGGACCTGGTGGCGACGCTGGAGAAGTTTCAGGAGCTTCCGGTGCTGGAGCAGGAGGATTTGGAGAGGCTCTATGATCTGGCGATCGCGTTTGCGAACGGGACGCTGTTCAAGGAGGCGTACCAGACGGCGAAGCTGATTCAGGATTATGACCGCAATTTCCGCGACGTGCAGGCGAAGCTGGAGCAGTACGAGGCGAAGGTGAAGGAACAATCGGCGGGGTTCGTGATTGATCCGAAGATGCGGGAGTTGATCGGTGACCACAGCATCGGCCGCTACAAGTACATCGGGAAGATCGGGTCCGGCGGGATGGGTGTGGTTCACAAGGTGACGGACCTGAGGACGAACCAGGTTGTGGCGATGAAGATTTTGCGCGAGGGGCTGAGTTCGAGCGGGAAGGCGATTGACCGGTTCTTCCGGGAGGCGCGCATCGCGGCGACGCTGCACCACAAGAACATCGTAAACATCCTCGATTACAACATCTCGAACAACTTCGGCCAGTCGTACATCGCGATGGAGTTTGTGGACGGGCCGTCGCTGCGTGACATCATGGAGAAGAAGTTCTCCGATTCCGTGGAGATCGGGCCGCAGGATGTGATTCAGGCGCTGGATTGGATGAGCCAGTTGTGCGATGCGCTGGATGCGACGCACAAGAAGGGGATCATTCACCGCGACATCAAGCCGGACAACATCATGATCGGGCCGGGGGACGTGGTGAAGATCACGGACTTCGGCATCGTTCATATCGAGGAGGCGACGTTCACGCCGACGGGCGCGCTGATCGGGACGCCGCGCTACATGAGCCCGGAGCAGGTACACGGGGGGCGGATTGATGCGCGTTCGGACATTTACGCGACGGGGATTATTTTGTATGAGCTGCTGATCGGGTCTCCGCCGTTTATTTCGGGCGACATTTCGTACCAGCAGGTGAACGTGCTGCCGACGGCGCCGCGGGACATTTCGCAGGCGATTCCGCAGGCGGTGGATCGCATCATCATGCGTTGTCTGGAGAAGTCGCCTGCGGACCGCTACCAGACGGCGCTGGAGTGCAAGCACGACATTGACGAGGCGTATGTGCGCCTGGGCGGCGATCGCAGCAGGCGGCGCCCCGAATCGGTGGGGTGGAGCGGTGACACGGTGACAAAGGTTCCTGCGGCGGCGACTCCCGCAGCGGTGGCCACGGCAACCCCGGCGCGTTCGCCGGTGGCGCCGGCTTCCTCCATGGCGGAAACGTGCGAGGATGGAATTGAGACGCCGGCAAACAACTACGATCCGGAATTGGATGACATATCGGACAACACGGAGTTGGATGCGGACCTCGACATGGGTTCGTGGAATAGTGAACACCAGCGGGATGCGCCGCGCTAAATGGAAGCGAAGGCCGGCGAGCCTGCAAATTCGCTGAAAAAGTTTCTTACATCGCGGGTGGGGAGTCTGGTGTTTTTTGCGCTGTGGGCGCTGGTGATTTTCCACCGGGCGCTGGGGAATGAGTACGCCTTTGATGATCCGCAGGTGATGCGTCGTCTGTCGACGCCGGGGCCCGTGCCGCTGTCGGTGCTGTGGCAGCCGGCGAATTTCGGAAACGCGACGGGGTTCATGTCGTGGCGTCCGCTGGCGGTGGGAATTCACATCTTGGTGGATCGGGAATTGTTTGCGGGGAATCCGGCGTTGTCCCACGCGCTGAACATCCTGCTTCACGCGACGACGGGCTGGGTGTTGTATATACTGGCGGGGGCGCTGGGGCTGCGCAGGGGCGCGGCGTTGTTTGCGGGATTGTTCTTCATCGCACATCCGTTGGCGTCGGAGGTGGTGCTCTGCGCGGAGTTTCGCTTCGACACGCTGGCGCTGCTGTTCGCGATGGTTGCGATGCTGCTGACGATGAAGGGGGTGGAGGGTGCGCTGCGGCCGTGGTATCTGGCGGCGGCGGCAGGGGCGCTGCTGCTGGGGTTGGGGGCGAAGGAGAATGCGACGGTGGCGGTGCCGCTGGCGGCGCTGCTGGTGTTTCTGCGCACCCGCAGCGTGGGGAAAACGGCGCTGGCGTGCGCGCCGCTGGTGTTGGCGACGCTTGCGTTTGTGGCGGTGTGGGTGCTGTTCCGCGCGCCGAACTATGGCGCGGGTTTCCTCGGCGGCGGAGGGCGGGCGCTGGGGATGACGAACTTTCTGGTGTCGTTTGAGGAGATTTATTTTCGCAAGTGCCTGATGCCGTGGCCGCTGCGCGTGGACCATGATTTCCAGCCGGTTCTTTCCTTCGTGGACGGGCGCGTGATTCGCGCGTTGGCGGTGGTGGGGCTGCTGGTGGGGGCGGGGGTGCTGGGTTCGCTGTGGCGGAGGAACATTCTGGTGGGCTGTGCGTGGATCGCAGTGGGATTTTCGACGGTGTCGCAGGTGACGCCGGTGCCCGATCCGGTGGCGGAGCGCTTCTGCTACATTCCGCTGGCGGGGGCGGCGCTGATCGCGGGTGACGTGATGGCGTTGTTGTTGCAGCGGGGCGCGCGTTTCCGCGCAGCGATCTTTTCCGTCGCGGGGATGCTGCTGATGATCTTCGCGGGGATCACCTGGCGGCGTTCCTTCGATTGGCGTGATGATGTGACGCTGAACATTGCGAACTGGGAACAGGTGAACGCGCGCGGCGAGAAGGCGCGGTTGTCACTGGGTGCGCTGGACCTGACGCGGGCGGCGGATGCGCACGCGGCAGGGGATCACGGCGCCGCGCGGCAGTGGGAGGCGAAGTCGGAAAACAACCGTGTGCCGCTGATGGAATCGGCGAGGCCGGAACCGCCTGCGGAGGCGCTGCGGATGATGGGGGTGCTGCGGTTGATGCGCGGGGACCGGGATGGGGCGCGGGCTTTCGCGGCGCGGGCGCTGCGGTTGGAGCCGGAAAATCCGCAGGTGCAAAAACTGGCCGCCGCAACAGGATTGTTGGGCGACAAAAAGTAGCTTCGTGGGGTTGATTATTTTACTTTGACACGGGGCGGGGGGGATTGGGGGCTGGGTGCAACTTTCACGTGGGGCCGCGCAGGGTCACAGGCGGGCCATCCAAGGAGCATGATCCATGAGCAACACGGTGCGTCGCATCGCAATCCTGGGGGCCGGTGGGCTTGGGCGAAATGCAGTGCGGTTGTTGGAGCAGAAGCAGGAGTTCCGCCTGGTGGCGATCGGTGATTCGCAGGGGTTCGCCCATTGCGAGGAGGGAATCTGCAGCGACGCATTCGCGGCGGTGGCGGAAGGGGAGTCGGTGGAGAAGATCGGAAGGGCTTCGGCGGATTCAGCGGGGGAAGTGATCGCGCTGAACAAGCAGGGGAAGGTCGACGCGGTTTTCCTGGCGGTGCCGAACATTCCGAACAACTTCATTCCGGACCTGATCGTGCGCTTTTGCCGCGAGGGATTCAACGGGGTGATCGTGGATGCGCTGAAGCGGACGAGCGCGGTGCAGCAGATCCTTGCGACGGAGAAGGAAATCACCGGAAGCAGTGTGCTGTACGTGACGGGCGCGGGCGCGACGCCGGGACTGTTGACGGCGGCGGCGAACCTTGCAGCGCAGTCCTTTCAGGAAGTTGACGAGGTGAAGATTTGGTTTGGGGTGGGAATGAACGGGTGGGAGAAGCATCGGGCGACGATCCGGGAGGATATCGCGCACATGCCGGGCTTCAACATTGAGAAGGTGCGGACAATGAGCGACCGCGACGTGGAGGCGTTGCTGGAGGAGTGCAAGGGCCTGCTGGAGCTTCACAACATGGAGCACGCCGACGACATCCTGCTGGAGCGGGCGGGAACGGTGGCGGCGCGGCGGGTGAACGTGGGGGGGCTTGTTGACGTGGCGAGCGCGAAGAAGCCGGTAAGCACGACGATGACGCTGACGGGGAAGACGTTCGAGGGCAAAACGGCGAGCCATCGGTTCATCCTGGGTTATGAAACAAGCATGTCCGCGAACGTGCTGGGACCCGCGTTTGGGTGGATGAAGGCGGGGCTGGAGCTTCATGATCGCGGGATTCGCGGCCTGTTCTCCAGCGCGGACCTGATGCCCAAATTTGTACGCTAAGAAAATGAACCGTCGCCCACAAAACGCACTTGCAAGAGTCCGGTGCTTCTTTTATGAGCGAACACAACCGACGATATTTTCCCGCTGAGTAAAGGCAATGGCGCTGGCGATTCGTATATACGGAACAGTGGATGTATTCCCCTCCATGGATGAAATCATCGAGCAGTTGGAGGAGAGTGACTTCGAGGTGACGCTGGAAACGGAAGAGGACGAGGAGGACGAGGAAAACTGGCAGCGATTGTATGTGTATGAGTCGTC
>JADZDZ010000086.1 GCA_020850785.1 Candidatus Sumerlaeota bacterium
CCGTCAGCAGGAGCGCGCACGCCACCATGGCAACTGGTGATCTCCGCAACTTAATCGATACATTGTTGGACATCATGAAAATCTCATCCTTGGAAGATTCCGACGTCACTCTCGACTATGGAATGGTTCGCCAATTTTTTTCGTAAATCAATTTTTGATTCTTTGACGCACTGCCAAATAACACTACGACCGGGCAAATATTCTATTCACTCGCGCCAGAGTCAAGCTATCGCACAGGACCTCTTTCATTTTGTGACTCTGTGGAGGCGATAATCCATCGCGCGCCATCAAGCCGCCATGGCATCTTCAAGTATCTGAGGGGCGTTTCAAAAATAAGCGCAGAGGCGGCGCCGCTGCCATAAGAGCAACGACTCCGCCAACATCACACTGTGATATGTGGGCGTTCTTTCCTTCTCTTACACGCCGTTCGGGAAGCTGTAGCCGCCGGCCGCATCGTGCGGGCGTGGAATCACGTGAACGCTGATCAGTTCGCCCACGCGGCGCGCTTCGGAGGCGCCCGCATCCACGCTCGCCTTGATCGCGGCAATATCCCCACGGAAAACCGCCGTCACCAGTGCCGAGCCAACCTTCTGGTAGCCAAGGCAACGCACGCGCGCCGCCTTCACGGCCGCGTCGCTGGCGGAAATCAGCGCCGCCATCCCCTTCGTTTCGATGAAGCCCAGCGCATCGCCGCTTTCGTCATCGTCCTTGCCACCCTTGCCCGCTGGCGCGGCCGCGAACGGCCCCACGGGAAGCGGTTTCGACAACGAACGATGCGGCGAGGGAATCACGTGCGACGAAATGATCTTGCCAAGTCGCCCCGCAGCGGCGGTGCCCGCGTCCGTGCTTGCCTTCACCGCAGCCACGTCGCCACGGAACAGCACGATCGCATAACCGACGCCGATCCAAAGCTTGTTTACGATTTCGATCGTGGCGGCCTTCGCGGCGGCATCGGCAGCCTCGATCATCGGCACGAAGCCGACCACCTCGATCATGCCCAGCGCGTTCATCCCTGCGGACAATTCCTTCGGCGTTTCATCCTTCAGCACGCGCGCGGCGGCCTGCTCGTTCAGATTCGGAATAACGTGCGCGGAAACAACCTCGCCCACGCGGCGCGCTGCGGCGGCACCGGCATCCACGGAGGCCTTCACGGCGCCCACGTCGCCACTCACGATCGTCGTCACATACCCGCCATTGATGTCCACGCGGCGGACGAAATCGACCGATGCGGCCTTGTTCATGGCGTCGGTGGCTTCCACGCCTCCGGTGAAACCCTTTGTTTCTACAAACCCAAATGCCTTCGGCATGTGAAGAACCTCGCGCGGGCGTGCCCCTTGGCCGCCGGTGTTTGACAAAGACTCAAATACAGGAGTAGAACGCCAATGTGAACCGGAACCGAGGCGGGAGCCTCAAGGAAAATGGAACGAAGGGGAATCGTGATGTGGACAAAGATGATGGAAAGTCCGGTTTCCGCTTCGCGCTTCCCCCGCTCAGTCCACGAGCGCCCACAGGATTTCCCGGCTTTTCGCATCCAACTCGTCCATGGGCGGAATCCAGAACAGGTCCCCCGCCACGTCGCGCACCAGAAAGCCGTCGCCGGGGATGTCCCGCGGCCATTCATCGCGGGCCGTCTGGAACCTGCGCGCCCCCTGGGCCGTTTCCACCTCCCAGGCGCGCAACTCCAATTCCTCCTCCACCTTCACGATGCGCGCGATGCGGAAGACGAACCCCGCCACCGCCAACGCATCGGCCAGCGCCGCCCGCGAGGCCCCCTCCAGTTCCGCCAGCGACTTCACAAAGCCGGCCTCGTTTCCATCCTCGTCGCGGAGCGAAAAGAACTGCTCCGGTTCCGACCAGGGGAAGCAACGCCGCGCCTCCACGGGAATCTGCTTCCCGTTCTTCACCAGCGCCAGCCGCCCGTCGGGCAACGTTGTCAGCACAACCTCGGACATAATGCGAATCCTTGAGAAGCATTTCAGAAGTGCAAACGGTTTTGGACACACGACCATTGGAAAAACCTCCTTGGCTGGTTGATTGTCATATAGACATCTATACACGACGCTAGCAAACCCGTCCGCTCAGACGGCAAACATCTCGTGCAGTGCCGTCTGCATGTCGTGCAGCTTCCTGTAGGTTCCATCCTTCTTTTCCAGCAGCGCGCCGTGGGTGCCCTCCTCCGCGATCCGTCCCTCCTCGATCACGAACAGGCGATCCGCCTTCCGCAGCGTCGAAAGCCGGTGCGCGATGGCGAACACGGTGCGTCCCTTCACAAGCCTGTCCAGCGCCTCCTGAATCTTCTGCTCCGTTTCCGTGTCCACGCTGCTGGTGGCCTCGTCCAGGATCAGGATGCGCGGATTCGCAAGGACGGCGCGCGCGATCGCCACGCGTTGGCGCTCCCCGCCGCTCAGCGTCTGGCCGCGCTCCCCCACGATGGTGTCGTAGCCGTGCGGCAGCTTCGTCACGAAATCATGCACGTTCGCAATGCGCGCTGCCTCGATCACTTCCTCCAGCGAGGCGTTCGGCATCGAGTAGCGGATATTGTCGAGCACCGTGCCGTGGAACAGATACGAATCCTGCAACACCATTCCCACCTGGCGACGGAATGATTCCGTGTCCAGATCGCGCACATCCACGCCGTCGATGCGGATGCAGCCGCCGGTCGCCTCGTAGAAACGCACGATCAGGTTCGTCACCGTCGATTTTCCCGCGCCGCTGGGCCCCACAAGGCCGATCATTTCGCCCGGCTTCACGGCGAAGGACATGCCGCGGATGATCTGGCGCACACCGTCGTAGGAGAACGTCACGTTTTCAAACTCCACGCGCCCCTGCACCGGCTCCAGCTTCACCGCCGTCGGTGCGTCGGTGATCTGTGGCTTTGAATCCAGCACCTCGAAGATGCGATGGGCGGAACTTGTCGCGCGATTCAACATGCGCCCCACCTGCCCCAGCACCTCGATCGGCTGGAAGAACATCGTCATGTACAACACGAACTGGACGAACTTTCCCACCGTCAGCGTTGGCTCCACCGCGATCATGCGCGGCATCGCGATCAACCAGATCAGCATCACAATCCCGTGAATGATCATCACCACGCGGGGCCAGAAGCCCGTCCACAAGTCGTGGATGTTGTAGGCCTCCTGCAATACCGCCTGGTTCCGCCTGCGGAAGCGCGCCGCCTCGCGTTCCCCCTGATGAAACGCCTTCACGACGCGGATGCCCGGCACCGTGTCCGAAACAATATCCGTCATGTTCGACCATTTCCGCCAAATGCGCAGGAAATATTGCTGAATCACATTCCCGTGACGGTATATCAGTCCCACCACCAGCGGAATCGGCGCGATCATCACGAGGCCGAGCTTCCAATCCAGCGTTAGCAGCACCACCGCCAGCGCGAGAATCTTGATCAGCGCCAGCGAAACCTCCACCATGCCGAACGCCACGAAATCCCACAGCCGGTCCGTGTCCGACGTGACGCGGCTGATGATGGAGCCGGTGCGCTTCTTCGAAAAGTACGTCAGGCTCAGCTTCTGCAGGTGCTCGTACACTTCGTTGCGCAGATCGCGCGCCACGTTCTCCCCCAGCTTCGACAACGTGCGCAGCCGAATCCACGAGAAGACCTCCTGCAGCGACAGCGTGATCGCGATCGCGGCAATGTACCACCAGCCGCTCGTGCGCGCCGCACTCAGGTCCAGCGCGTGCGCCTGAAACGGCTTCACAACCTTGTCGATCAATGAGCCCGTCAACAACGGCGGCAGCAGCGTCAGGATCGTCATCACCATCGCCGTCACCATGCCGGTCAGCACGCTGCGGCGGTATGGCTTCATGTAGCCGACCAACCGCCACACAATCGCACCCTTGTTGCGCGCAAACGCGGACTGCGCCTCGATGATCGGCTGCGTCAGCGATTCGCGATACACCGCATCCGCGTCGCCGCTCGGCTGCACGTCGAAGCCCTTCGTCTGCTGCTCCAGAAGGAAGACGATCGTTTCAAACGCGCGTCGCTGCCGGTGTGAGTAGCGAATCGTTGCCAGCGCCGGCTCATTCGCATCGCCGAGCAGCGTCAGCACCGTGCACGAAAGCGCATGAACCTCGCGCACCAGCTTGATGCGCCCACGGGGGAGATCCGCGACGAGGCTGAGCGAGCCATCGCGGGCCTCCCCCATGATGGCGATGCGCTCCCTGCCGAGCGCCACCCACTCCCGGTGAAGCTTCAATCCGCGATCAAGGTCCCCCATTGCGTACAAAATCACCGGCGCATTGTTCCACTGCGCCTCAATCGCCGCACGCACCTGCTGCGGAAGCTGCGCCGCCTGGTTCGTGTATCGCGCCAACACCTCGTCATTCGCCAAATCGGACTGCTGCGAGGAACTCATTGTATGTGTCCTGTGGAAAAAAGCGGTCAGGGGTTTGAAAAAAAAATCCGGGGTTCTTTGGGAACCCCGGAACATTCAGTGCATTTGCGCCGAACTGAAAGTTACCAGGGATTCTCCCGCATCGTAATCATCATGACGCCATTGATCATGATCA
This sequence comes from Candidatus Sumerlaeota bacterium, assembly GCA_020850785.1. GTDB lineage: Bacteria > Sumerlaeota > Sumerlaeia > SLMS01 > SLMS01 > JADZDZ01. The sequence goes on from JADZDZ010000086.1 coordinate 4,528, forward strand.
TCGGAACGGTCGGCAGGGTGTTGGTGTTTGCTGTGGGGCTGTAAATAGTCATCGACGCGTTCCTTTCGAAATTCAAAACTTGGCACGAGGTAATTGCAGCGCCCGTGCTGTCCGTCAACGGCATTTTCGGCGCCGCATCGCAGTCCCATCACGGAGTTTATGAATTTTTATGTATAGACATCTATGCGCCAAGGCACCGCAGCGGCCATGAACGACGGCCAGCCAGCGGAAGGAACTGTCTCCGGCAGGAAGGTTGCCGTCGCGATTTTTCTGGCGCTGCTTGTGATCGCCTTCGCGACATACTTCCTCGTACCGAAGCTTGTCATTCCCTACTATGCGGCAAAGCCCGCGCAGACGCGCCAGCTCTTTGCGGGCCTCAGCACCGCCCTCCTCGCCTACCGCACCGACCACGGCGCATTCCCCCCGGAGGACGACCTCACCCATTACCGAAAGGTGAGCAAGAACCTCGCGAAATCCCACAGCGTCGGGATGTCCACCTATCGCGCGGTCGTCCTCACGACCCCCGTCGCATACCTCGATCCCCGCACCATTTCCGATCCCTACGCGATGCCGGACCAGTATGCGCCACCCGCGTATATACGCGGCACGCTGAAGGATGGCTCCGAGTACGCCATCCTTTGCAGCCCCGGCCCCAACCTCACCTACGAGCTGCGCCCCCCCGCCTTTCGCCTGATCCACGACCGCGCGTCGCTGGCCGCGGCGCTCGCCTCCCATCAGTATGATCCCACCAACGGCGCCCGTTCCCACGGCGATTTTTATCACGCCCTGATTGCGCGGCCGGATTCGTCCGTTGACAGGCTGGACGGCGTCATCGTTCACTGAATCCAGAGATTGAGTGCACCGGTGGTTTGCCAGGCCGGCCAACCTGAGTAGCTTTTAAGTTACCCCGCTGCAC
>JADZDZ010000087.1 GCA_020850785.1 Candidatus Sumerlaeota bacterium
AGCGGCTCTGCGGGGCCGGGCGCTACGAGCGGTCGCAGGAGCGGGCCTCGACGCGCGCAGGCCGGAGCCGGAAGGATGAAGAAACTTTCCGGAGGGACTCCCCTCCCCCCATTCCCTATTCCCCATTCCCCCTAACCTCTCACCCCTCCCCCCTTCTTCTGGCTTGTTGTTTCTCAGGCAACGCGTGTACACTTCAATCCCGTGAGGTTGTTGGTCCACCCATTGCCATTCATCGTCGCCGCGTTCTTCCTGATCGCGGCCATCGCTCCCGCTCAGGAGCGGCCCGGCATCAACACGCCCACCAGCGTATCCGACATTTCCACCACCGCGTCCCTCGCGGCTCCCACGCCGCCACCCCCGCTTACCCTCGCGGAGACGCGCAAGATCGCATTCCTGCCTCCCATCAGCCTCGATGAAACCCTTAGCCTCATCGACAAGGTTGCCAGCGAACTGCCCGCGAAGAATGAGGCGGAGGGAAACTTTTCCGTCTCCACCGACATGTTGCGTCGCATGCTCCGCTCCTGCGTGAATTACCTTCAGTATCGCGACGACCTGCAAAACGCCATGGCCGACTATGAGTGGATCGATCTCGGCTCCCAGCCCATCGAAAACACCAGCAACGGCGCCGACCACAACGTCATCGTCTACGATCCGCCCGTCCAGCGCATCAGCGCCATTTCCATGGGCGTGGAGCTTGGCGACATCAGCATCCTGCGCGTGCGCGTGATGGATGAAAAGAACGCCACGCGCCAGTTTTTCGACCTTGGGGAAAACCCCGCCGTTCTCAAGCAGTTCCTCCCCCGGCGCGAAGTCTTCCAATTGTGGCGCCGCTCCACCATCAGCCGCATCGAGGTCGATTGCAAACGCATGGACAACAGTTCCCAGACCACGCCGCGCATCACCGTCTATGGCGGCATCAGCGAACAGCGCGAGTACCTCAAGACCGCGCAGTTCCAGCTTGAACTCGCGTCCGACCGCATCAGCCGCGGCGTGTATGACCGCGCACGCTCCGCGCTTGGCGAATCGAAGGAAGCCATCAACGACTACACCCGCAAGACGGTGGAGTAATCCCCCCGCGTGCTTATCCTCGGCATCGAATCCTCCTGTGACGAAACCGCCGCCGCCGTCGTGGAGGATGGCCGTCGCGTCCTGTCCAACCGTATCGCGTCCCAGGTGCCGATCCATCAACGCTACGGCGGCGTCGTGCCGGAAATCGCAAGCCGCGCCCATCTGGAGCAGATCGTGCAGATCGTCGATGGGGCCCTTGCGGATGCGAAGGTCGCGCTCTCCGAGATCGATGCCATCGCCGTCACGCGCGGCCCCGGCCTCATCGGCTGCCTGCTCGTCGGCGTTGAATTTGCAAAGGGACTCGCGGTCGCGCGCCGCATTCCGCTCCTCAGCGTCCAGCACATCGCCGGTCATCTCTACTCACCGTTCATCGGCCGCGAGCGCGACGCCTGGGGCGTTTCCGTCGCTGATCCCGCGCCGCCATTCCAGCCCTACATCGGCCTCGCCGTCAGCGGCGGCCACAGCAGCATGGCCCTCGTTCGCGCGCCGCTCACCTTCGAACCACTCGGCGAAACCTTGGACGACGCCGTCGGCGAAGCCTACGACAAGATAGCAAAGCACATCGGCCTCGGCTATCCCGGCGGCCCACTTGTGGACAGAATTTCCGCGCAGGGAAATCCCCGCGCGTACGCATTCCCCCGCCCGCTGCTCAACCGCGACGACTACGATTTTTCCTTCTCCGGCCTGAAGAGTTCCTTCGCCCGCGAAGTCGAAAAGCTCGGCGGCGCGGATGCCATTCGCGGCGACGAAAAAATCATCGCCGACCTTTGCGCAAGTTTTCAGGCCGCCTGCATTGACGTCCTTGTCGAAAAATCCCACCGCGCCCTTCGCGCCCATCGCCTCACCCGCCTCGCCGTCGTCGGCGGAGTCGCCTGCAATCGCGGCCTTCGCGCCGCGCTCGCCCTCCGCATGAAGAACATCACCGTCGCCCTTCCCGAACCGGAATTCTGCACCGACAACGCCGCCATGATCGCCGGCGCCGCCTTCCATGTCTATACAGCCGGCGCCCACAGCGAACCCACCGTGAATGCCAGGGTGGGACTCGAACTGACCGCCACCGCGGCGGGATGGCAGCAATAACGCATCGCCGCGCGGCCCCGCTGCCCGCTGCCACAATCCGGTAGTGGGTCAGTTTGGGTTCCCCCTGATTTGGCCTCTTGACGCGACTGTGCAAAACCGTGTCAAGTTTGCGGCATGGCAAAGACACTGAAAAGACCGCGCGACCCGAACCAGCTTGCGAAGCTGATCGGGGATTTGGCTACGGGGCAGGCATACGAACCGCCTATGCTTTCAGATGAGAAAAAGATTGCTGCCGGGCAACGCGGGGGACTTAAAGGCGGAAAAGCACGAGCGGAAAAGCTTACTGCCGAAGAACGAAGTTCTATCGCGAGGAAGGCTGCAAATGCCAAATGGCACCCCGAAGAACAGTAAATTAGAAGCAGCAAAAGAGAAAGCCACCGCCATTTCCACTCAACAATCGGTGGATGTTTTACAGTTTGCGGGGTCTATCTATCCAGGTGCGCACGATCAACTCCTCAAGGTTATTAGTTCTCGTTCCCGCCGATCAGAAAAAGTTCTGCTGGTTCTTGCTACTTTAGGGGGGATACCCGATGAAGCGTACCGAATCGGCATGTGCTTGCAACACTTCTATGGCAAAGGCAACCTTCAGTTGTTTGTATGGGGTCTTTGCAAAAGCGCAGGAACTTTACTTGCCTGTGGATGTGATGAAATTATCATGTCAAACAAGGCTGAATTAGGCCCCTTGGACATTCAGATCAGGAGCCGCGAGGAGGTAGGAGAGTATAACTCCGGTCTTATTCCCATTCAAGCGATGGAATCTCTAAGGTCCGAATCATTTAAGGCTTTTTCTGATTTTTTTCTGAAACTTCGCGATGGCTTCCAATTTTCTACACGATTGGCCGCAGAAACAGCGTCTGGTCTCACTGTTGGCCTCCTAAGCGGGGTTTTTGGCCAATTTGACCCTATGAGGCTAGGCGAGATGATGCGCGCGATGATGATAATGGGAGACTATGGAAAGCGCCTATCTCATGGTAACATGCATGAGGAGGCCATTGAAAGACTCTTATCTGGTTATCCTTCTCATGGGTTCGTGATTGACAGAACGGAGGCACAAACGTTGTTTAGAGTCGTTCGCGCTTCAACCCCGGCAGAGGAGGAGTTGGCCAGGTTGATACGTGATGATAGTATGAAAACGCTTGGCTCACCTACTGCTCCAAGGATAATCCAATACCTCTCACCTGAACCTCCAGAAAAAGCAACCCCCTCCGATCCAGTGAAAGGACAAGATTCAAATGGACAAGGAACTCCTGAAAAACATCCAAAAAATACAAAGCGAGCGAGGGAAAATAGCTGACCGAATTTTACAGCAATTTGGCAAATCGGGTGTGCGTGCCTACTCAACCCCCAACCCTGATTCTGACAATAGACGCAAAACAGAAAGCAGTGAACTAGAGGAGAAGGTAGCCGTTTCAAACTGACTTTTATGCTTGACCCCGGAGCAATCCGGGGTCTTTCCTTGTCCAATGCTTGAGCAAAGGGTCAAATTGAAACGAACCAGCTAACAGCCGCCAAGCGTATCGCCGTCCTGAATTGCCTCACCGAGGGTTGCTCCATCCGTTCCATGGTGCGCATGACTGGCGTGGCAAAGAACACGGTTTCCAAGCTGTTGCTGGCCCTTGGCGAGGTTTGCGCGAACTATCAGGATCAGACGCTTGTGAACCTGAAATGCAAGGGTGTCCAGTGCGACGAAATCTGGTCGTTCGTCGGCAAGAAGGCCAAAAACACTCAAGAGGGCGAAGAGGGCGTGGGGGATTGCTGGACTTTCACGGCGATCTGTGCCGATTCCAAGCTCATTCCTTGCTGGTTTGTCGGGGACCGTGGACAGGCCAGCGCCAACGCATTTATCAGCGATCTGGCGCGCCGAATGAGTAACCGCATTCGGCTTTCGACGGATGGTCATTCTCCGTACTTCCGCGCAGTTGTTGAGGGCTTTAACAGTGGCGACGTGGATTACGGACGCATGGTCAAAATATACAAAACCGATCTGATAAATAACCGTCGTTATTCAACCACGGAAGTCCAGCGCGTGGAACGCACAGCGGTCATTGGCTACCCTGAGGAAAAGAGCATTTCGACCAGCTATGTCGAGCGCCAGAACCTTTCCATGCGCATGAATATGCGCCGGTTCACGCGCCTCACGAACGCGTTTAGCAAGAAAATGCTAAACCATGAGGCCGCTATCGCGATCTACTTTATGCACTACAATTTCGTGAAGGTTCACTCAACCCTTCGCGTGTCCCCGGCGATGGCGGCTGGAGTTACAGACAAGCTGTGGGACAACGCGGATATCGTCAAGTTGCTAGACGCGACGGAAAAACCCTGCGAAAACGCTCTAATTTTTTTCCCGAAATCAAACTGACCCGCTGCCACAATCCGTCGCAGCGTCCCGCCAGCCCCGGAATGATTGTCACCCTCCCAGTCCCCTTCCCGCCCTCATAAGGCCGCTCCCCACAGCGATTTTGCCCCCCGCATGAATATGGCGCGCGCTTGGCGGTAAATAGCACCGGCACCCACCGCCCGGCAGCGGCGGTGCGGCGCCTGAAAGCAGCGCTCCCTGATTGGTCCGAGGAGCCACACAGAGTTGCAAACCATGCGCATCATCTGCTCCACCCCACTCCTGAAAGGCCTTCTCCTCTCTTCAGGCCTTTTGCTTTGCGCGCCCACTGCCTTCGCCCAAAGCACCCAACCCGTCCCGGCCGCCGCGCAGGCTGCCACCCAACCCGGCGATGACGCCGTTCCGCCCCCCACACCCGCAGAGGAACAGCCAGAGGTCATGACCCGCGGCCCCGTCCACGAAGCCTACGCAACCCCCGTCGATCTGGAGCCTGAGGCGAAAAGCATGGCCGCCACGAAGGCCCCCCCGGCGGCGCTCAAGGAATCACCACCCGCCGAACGCCCCGACGGAAATCAATACGTCTGGGTTCCCGGCTATTGGGCCTGGGACACCGACCGCGCTGACTACATCTGGGTCAGCGCCTGCTGGCGCGTCGCACCCCCCAACATGTACTGGGTTCCCGGCTACTGGCGCCCCAACGGCCCCGTCTGGGAATGGGTGCCCGGCTTCTGGGCCACCAACGCCACACGCCAGATTGAATATCTCCCCGCCCCCCCGGCCCCGATCGTGGTGGAGCCCGTCGGCATCGCCCCCTCGCCCGATTACACTTGGGTGCCCCCCTGCTATTACTGGGTGAACGGCGCCTACGTCCTTCGCTCCGGCTACTGGCTGGAGTCCCGCCCCGGCTGGCTTTGGATACCGAGCCACACGGTTTGGTCCCCCCGCGGATACGTTTTTGTCGCCGGCTACTGGGACTTCCCCATCGAGCGCCGTGGCGTCCTGTTCTGCCCCGTGTATGTGCCCCCGGCAGTCGTCGTTAGCACAACATTTGTTTTCACGCCATCCGTCACCGTAAGCTTCGGCTTCCTCTCAACCAGCCTCTTCGTCGCCCCCCGCTACTGCCATTATTACTTCGGCGACTACTATGATCCCGTCTATATCAACATCGGCATCTATGCCTGGTGCGATCGCGGCCCCCGCCGCCGTTGGTGCGATCCCATTTGGGACCATGAGTACTGGCGCCATCACCGCGACCCCCACTGGGAGCGTGACACCCGCCACTACTACGAGCAGCGCCGCGACCACCGCGACCTGCGTCCCGCCCACAACTACCGCGATGCGCAGCGCCAGCTTGCCAGCGTCCCCGCCGCCCAGCGCGACAGCGCACGCCTCGCCCGCCCCATCAGCGAAGTCGCCCGCGACGGCTCTTCGCGCACGCAGTTCCGCACCATGTCCGACAGCGCCCGCGAACGCGTCGCAGAGCGCGCCTCCAACATCCAGCGCTTCGGCCAGGAACGCACCGAATGGGAGCGCAATCCCTCCAACCCCGTCGGCACCATCGAGCGCGGCAGCAATCGTGGCCGTCAGGACAGCAATGACAACAATCGCGGCGGCGCACCCACCGCAGGCACCACGCGCGGCAACAATACCACGCGTCCCACTGCGGGCACGGGCCGCGACGACAACCGCCAACCCACGCACACCACGCGCCCCTCAACCACCCAGAACACAATTCCCAACCGCGGCAGCAATCGCGACGGAACCTTCACCACCGGCGGAGACGTGAAAGGACAAACCCGCACGCAGACAACCACCCCGAACTACGGGTCGCGCGGACGCGAGAGCACCTCGACGACGACCACCACCTGGCCCGATCGCCAGCAGGTTCCCTCGCCGCCGGTAACGGGCCGCTCCAGCACCCGCAGCGAAGGATCACGCCAGCCCTCGCAGCCCAGCTACGAGCGTCGGGTTCCCATCAGCAGCAGAACCGACCGCCCGACCTCCAGCGGCAGCTTTGGTGGCAGCAGCGATCGCGGCTCCTCCGGCACGAGCCGCTCCTCCGAAAGCAGCGGACGAAGCCGCTAACGAATCCAATCCCCCGACATCAACCGATGCCGGGGGATTTTTTTGCCGTGGATTTACGCGGAAAAGCACGGATTAAGAATGTATATACAGGAGACGGACAAGATGGACGCGGCATTCTTGTCCACCTGGTCTGTTTTTCTGGTGGCGAGGGCGTCCCGCCCTCGCAGGTGTGGACGGGCAGTGAGGCACTTCGAAAAAGGCGCGACCATCGCGCAGGTGTGTTTGCGAATCTGGTAGGTAATCGCAGGAATGCGCGGGCGAGGACGCCAATGCCACGAAAAACACCACCCCACTCACCCCAAAATAGTCCCCGTCCCGTCCGAATCTTCATTTTCTGATAGCTGGAGTCCCCGTTCCCCCTTAACTTTCACCCATGAAACTCACCCCGCTGCGAAGAGAGGTCACCCGCGTCGCCACCGGCGGGAAGTCCAAGGATTCCCCCCTGCGCAAGGGGAGCCCGATCCGCTGGATCGTGCTCGCCGCCATCTTCGTCGTTGTTGTGGTCCTTACGTCCCCGTTTTATCTCTTCAAGCCCGCCGCGCCGGCGGCGGGAACGCACCTTTCCCAAGCCGTTGTCGCTGAAACGGATTTCCGCTTCACCCAGCAGGCCGCCACCGACGCCTACGAACGCGAGCGCCGCCAGTTCTACAAGCGCGTCTACGAATTTCATCCCGAAGTTCGCACCGCCGTGCAGGCGTCGCTCGATCGCATCCTTGCGCAGACGGAGGCGCTCGATCGCTCGCTTCCCCCCGCAGAGCTGCTCGCGGCCCTGCGCCGTATTGATTCCCGCTTTGCCTTCGTCGATGAGGACAGCGCCCCAACCTTCGTGCGCTTCCTTCAGGACTATCGCTTCCGCCAAGTGTTCCGTGGCATCCTCAAGTCCATCTATGATGATCACGTCATCGTCGAACGCGTCATCAATTTCAGGGGCTTCATGAATGATCGCGCCGTGCGCGTCGACGCGGGCGGAGCCGAACTTCAAAACCGCCCCGACATGATGGAGAACCCCCTCCCTTATCCTCTGGAGGAATCGGAGTGGTATCCCGTCGTCCATCGCCACCTTACCGCGTTCCCGCCTGATGTGGACACTGCGGCCGCATGGCGCACCATCCGCGACCTGCTCACCATGCTCGTCCAGCCCAACCTGATTTATGACGATCAGTTGTCGGCCGCATCCTACCAGAATTATCCGAAGAAGGACCTCTCCACCGCCTACAGCGCCGGGCAGGGGCTCGTCGATGCCGCATCGGCCCAGCGGGGAATCACTGCGGAGCAGGCCTCCCTTCTTGCCGCCCATCGCAAGGCCATGGAAGTCCGCCACCGCGTGCGCCTTGGCGGCCATGCGGCCTTCGTCCTCATTGTGTTCATCATCATTTCCTTCTTCATTCACAAGCTCAGCCGCGATCTGGCCTTCACCACCTACTCCACGATCCTCATTTCGCTCCCCGTCGTCATCGCCCTCGCCGTTCAGGCGTTCATGCTGCTGCTGGCGGAGGGAAACACCGACGTCGTCGGCTACCTGTTTCCCGCAGGCGCCATTGGCATGCTTGGCGTCCTCCTGCTGGACGTGCGCATGGCGCTCCTCCTCGTCACCTGGGGGTGTTTGCTCTTCGGCCTGCAGGTCAACCTCGACTACCAGTTCGTCATCGTCGGCCTCTTCGGCGGCTACACCGGCGTTGCGATGCTCTACACCATCCGCAAGCGCTGGGAGGTCTTCGTCGCCAGCATTGCCATCGGCCTTGCCAACGCCGCCGTCATCGTCATCACCGCATTCATCCGCGACCCCGACAACATCCCCATCGCACCCATGGGCCTCGGTTTCATTTCCGGCATTGCAAGTTTCCTCATCCTCGCGATTCTTCCCGCGTTCGAACGTTTCGGCATCGTGACAGACATGCAGTTGCTCGAACTCACGGGCCTGCATCATCCGCTCCTGCGCCTCATTGAGGAACGGGCGCCCGGCACCTGGCAGCACACCCTCAACGTCGCAAAGCTCGCCGAAGCCGCCGCCGCCGAAATCGGCGTCAGCTACCTTCTCGTCCGCGCCGGATGCTTCTATCACGACGTCGGAAAATCCACCAAGCCCGAATATTTCACCGAAAACCAAATCACCAACGAAGACAAGATGCGCCACGCCGCGCTGAAGCCCCAGATGTCCACACTCATCATCAAGAACCACGTGAAGGAAGGCATCGAACTCGCCACCGAGCATCGCATCCCCGAACGCATCATCGACTTCATCCGCCAGCACCACGGCACCACGCTCATCAGCTACTTCTACGTCAAGGCGCAGGAGGCGCTCGAACGCGGCGAAACGAAGGAACCCGTCCGCATTGAGGATTACCGTTATCCCGGCCCCAAGCCCCAGAGCATCGAAGCCGCCATCGTCATGCTCGCGGACACCGTCGAAGCCACCGCCACCGCCAAGTTCTCCGGCCGCACCGTCCGCGAGGACGACATTCAGCAGGTCGTCCGCAACACCATCCTCGACAAGTTCAACGATGGCCAGTTTGACGAATGCAACCTCACCCTGCGCGACCTGAACGTCATCCGCGAAACATTCGTGGAGGTCCTGCGCTCCCGCTTCCACACGCGCATCGATTATCCCAAGGCAAAAACCCCGCAACAATCGCGCGCCCCCCGTGGCGCCTCCGCGTCAGCCACCAGCACCGATCTTCGCCGCAGCGGCGAGCGCGAATCCATCGCCGCGCCACTCACCGCGCAGTCCGGCGCCGCGGCACCCGAACGGAAGGATTAAAACCACCTCATGATCGTAAGACACCTACGACTCTCGCTCGCAACCGCATCGCTGTGCGCGCTCATCGCCAGCGCCGCCCGCGCGCAGGAGCCCGCCGCCACGACAACCGCGCAACAGGAACCCACTGCCACGCTCAGCGCCAACTCCCCTGCGGACCGCGCCATGAAAATTTTGACCGACGACAACATGCCCATCGAGGAACGCCGCGTGGAAATTCTCAAGATCGTGAACGATAATCCCAACGACGCGGAAAGCTGGGCCGCCTACGGCGAGGCGCTGGAAAAACTCGGCGAGCGCGACAAGGCACTCATGGCATTCCAGAAAGCCACGGAGTTGAATCCCAAACTCTACTCCCCCTGGCAGTGGCTCGGCATCCTCTACAAACGCGGCAATCCCGCACCCGATTACGCGAAGGCGGAGGAAGCCTTCCGCCGCGCCATCACCGAAGGCGCCCCGCGTCCCTCCACCCTCAATGAACTCGCCGTCACGCTCGCACTGCAGGGAAAATCGAAGGACGCCGTCGCCGCATGGAAGCAGGCCATCGAGGCCGATCCCGAATGGGGCGTCCTCTACAACAACCTGTTCAAGGTGGCCACGAACCTTCGCGACGAAAAACTCTGCATGGAATACTTTGACCGCGCCCTCCACGCAAAACGCTTCGAGGAATCCGCCGTCATGCAGCTTGGCGAATACTTCATCGCCACCGGAAAAAATTCCCGCGCCGTCGAAATCTACAACAAGGCAACCGAAGCCCACCCGGACAACGCGCGCATCCGCTACTACTACGCCAGCGCCCTCGCCGCCGACGGAAAGAAGAATGACGCACGGGCCGAATTCAACAACGCCATCACCATCGCGAAGAAATCCAACGAGGTCAGCGACGTCGTTCAGTCCGCCGAATGGGCGCTCTTCAAGCTCGACAACGCGAAGGCAGAGAAGGATTTCCAGGCCGCACGAAAGCTCGTCTTCCAACCGGAAGTCGATTGGGCCAAAATGAAGCCCGACCTTGAAAAGGCCGTGAAGCAACTCAACCCGCTCATCGAAAAATATCCCGACTTCTGGAACGGCTACTTCGTGCGCGGCGTCGCCTACCGCCGCCTCAACGAAGTCGCGCTCGCAGAGAAGGACCTGCAGAAGGTTCTTTCCCTCCATCCCGACGAACCCAACGCCACCATGGAATTGGCGTTGATGAAACGCGACCAGTACGACTTCGCCGCCGCCGCAGACTTCGCCGAAAAGGCCATCGCCCTCGCGCCCCGCGATCCCATGTTCGCCATCAACGGCGGCCTCATCATGATCGAGGCGGGACGCTGCGACCGCGCCTGGGAGCTTTACCGTATCTCTGCAAAGATGGTCGGCGAACCGAACGCCGCCATCCTTCGCGACCAGCTTGAAGCCCGGTGCAAACAGTGAGCGCCGAATCCACGCCGCAGCAACCCGCGCCCCGCGCCGTCCCCCTCGCCGAGGCCGCGCTCGAAATCGAACTCCTCATCCGCGCCCGCTATCCCCTCCTCGCCGTCTTGTCCTGGGAGGAGGAACGCGTCATGACCAACCTCAACGTCGTTTCCGAGCGCCTCAACAAATCGCTCTTCGAATGGTCCATCACCCGCGGGCTCGTTCGCTACCGCAACGCCCTCTCCCCCAAGACCGAGGGAAAGAAGGGCACCAAGGACCCCGTTGTTGTCCTCCGCGAAATTCTCGACATCACCGAACCCGCCATCGTCGTCCTCAAGGACTTCGACAAATTCTTCAAGGAATCCGCCGTCCGCCGCGGCCTGCGCGACCTCGCCCAAGCCCTCCGCTTCACCTACGTTTCCGTCATCATTCTTTCCCCCTCGTTCGACATTCCCCCGGAGCTGGAGAAGGACCTCACCATCGTCGATTTTCCGCTCCCCACCATCACCGAGCTCGAAGACCTCCTCGAACGCATTGAGCTCGAAGTCAGGGACGCCTCCGACTTCTTCATCACCAAGGAACACGACGAACGCCATCGCCTGCTGGAAGCCGCCCTCGGCCTCACCCTCGCGGAAGCGGAGAACGTCTTCGCCAAAACCCTCGTCAAAACGGGCCGCCTCACGCCCGACGAAATCCCCATCATCTTTTCAGAAAAACGCCAGATCGTCCGCAAGAAGGGGCTCCTTGAATACGTCGACGTGAAGGAAAAAATCGACGACATCGGCGGCCTCGACAACCTCAAGCACTGGCTCGTGGAGCGCCGCCTCGGCTTCACCGACAAGGCGCGCGCCTTCGGCCTTCCCGCCCCCAAGGGCCTCCTGATGATGGGCGTGCAGGGCTGCGGAAAATCCCTCAGCGCCAAGGCCGTCGCCGCGCTCTACGGAATGCCGCTGCTGCGGCTCGACATGGGCGTCATCTTCAACAGCTACGTCGGCGAATCCGAATCACAAATTCGTCAGGCGCTGCGCCTTTCGCAAAGCGTCTCCCCCTGCGTGCTGTGGATCGACGAAATCGACAAGGGCCTCGCGGGCCTCAAGGGTTCCGGCTCTGCGGACTCCGGCACCACACAGCGCGTCTTCGGCACCCTCGTCACCTGGATGCAGGAAAACACGAAGCCCGTCTTCGTCGTCGCCACCGCCAACAACATCTCCGTTCTTCCCCCCGAAGTTTTGCGCAAGGGGCGCTTTGACGAAATCTTCTTCATCGACCTTCCCAACGCAGACGCGCGCGAACGCATCTTCGCCATTCACCTCAACAAGATCGACCGCGACGCCGCACAATTCGACATCAAACTCCTGTCCGAATTGGCCGAAGGATTCTCCGGCGCGGAAATCGAAGCCGCCGTCATTGCCGGACTCTTTCACGCCCTCCATCAGGATCGTGAACTCGAAACCGGCGACATCGTCACCGCCATCCGCGAAACATTTCCCCTATCCAACACCATGCGCGAGGAAATCAAACACATCCGCGAATGGGCCAAAGGCCGCGCCCGCAACGCATCAACGTAAGGGGGGTTGGGGGTTAGGGGTTAGGGGCGATGGGTGAGGGTACCGCAGATTTACGCGGATTGGGATACAGCAAAGACGCAACCATCTTGAAACTTGAGCGCATTGCTTTCGTGGCGTGGGCGTCCCGCCCACGCAATCTCTGGGTGGTTATGAAACTTCGGAAAATGCTTTAGAAGCGCACTTCCCCTCAACCCACAGGAGGCGTACTCCATCATGGCCGACCAGCAGAACTACG
>JADZDZ010000088.1 GCA_020850785.1 Candidatus Sumerlaeota bacterium
AACTCTACAACTCCTTCGAACCCGCCCTCGACTCCATGTATCCGGAACTGCGCCGAATTCGCGAGGACCTAAGGCATGAAGGCGCGATCTTCGCCCGCCTCAGCGGCAGCGGATCCGCCAGCTTCGGCCTGTTCGCCGACGACGAGGCGCGCGACCGCGCCCATGCGATCCTTCGTGATATATACAACTGCTTCCCCTGCAACGCCATCACCTGACAATCAATGCCATCCATCGCCGAAAACCTCACTGCTGTTGAACAGCGCATCGCCGCCGCCTGCCAGCGCGCCCAGCGCCCGCGCGAAGATGTTCTCCTCGTGGCGGTCACGAAAACCCGTCCCCTCGCGGACGTTCTTGCGCTTCGCGAACTCGGCATTCATGACATCGCGGAAAATCGCGCACAGGACGTGCGCGACCGCGCACCATCCTTCCCGCGCGACCTCCGCTGCCACTTCATCGGCAGCCTGCAGACAAACAAGGCGAAGTACCTTCCCGGCCTTGTCACAATCGTCCACACGGTCGATCGCGTGGAAATCGCCGCTGCGCTGAACAGGGAGTGGGAGAAGGCCCCCGCGCTGCCACCGTTGCGCGTGTTGCTCCAGTTCAACATCGCGGAGGAAGCGCAGAAGTCCGGCGCCGCAGCTTCCGACGCGCGCGAATTGCTCGCGCGTGTTCGTGAGTTCCCCCGCCTTCACGTGGAGGGACTCATGGCAATGGCCCCCCTCGCGGACGAAGCGGAGGCGTCTCGCCCCGTGTTCCGCGCCCTTCGTGAGCTGCGAGACCGCCTTCAGCAGGCCTCAGGCGTCGCCCTTCCCGTCCTCAGCATGGGAATGTCCGGCGACTTTGAGGTCGCGATAGAGGAGGGCGCGACCATGGTGCGGGTTGGGAGCGCGCTCTTCGTATAGATGTATAGACGCAGGCGCCCGCCGGGCCGCGGCAAAGACGAACACCCCGGCCACGAGCGCCAGTCCCATCGCAGACGCGAACAACCCCACGCGATAGGATTGCGGCTCGTAGCGCCACTCCAGCCGATGCTCGCCTGCGTCCAGTTGCACCTCCGTCGCAAGCACCGGCACGGAAAATTCCTTCACCAGCTTCCCGTCGATGAAAAGCCTGTGCCCCGGTGCGCGAATTTCCGGCACGCGCAACGGGCCGCCGTTTCCACTCACCAGCAGCGTCTGCCTGTTGGGGAACCGCGAAACCCAGCGGTATTCCGCATTCGGCCCCGCCGTCCTGCGGAACACCTCCTTCCGCGTTGGCGCCACCTTCACAATTTTGCAGAACTGTGAGGGAAGCACCGCCACCTCCACGTCCGGCGCGGGAATTCGATACTGTATATCCACCACCACGTGGGAAATTCCCATGATGCTCAGCCATTGGCGGTAGTCCGAATTGCGCAGCGGATTCAACACCCCCTTCACCGCATAGAAAATCGGATGGTAGGCGTTAATCGCGGGCCCTCCCGCGAGGATTTGTCGAAAACGAAATTCGCGCGCCTCGTTGTGTGTTTCCTGCATGATCTCATGATCGATCAGCCACGCGTCCAACTCATTCGGCGCAAGGTAACCGTCATGGTAGGCCGTCCATGATTCGCGCGTCAGGAAGAATCGATTCGCCAAACCCAGATCCGCGATCGTCGCCACAAGCAGCGCCGCATACAGCCCCTTCGTCATCCCGCGCGAGGCGCGCGTTCGCAGCCCGTGCAGGATCGAATCCGTTCCATAGCCTGCAAGCACCGCGATCCCCAGCGCCGCGGCGCACATGAACGTTCCCGGACTGCGGAAGGAACGAAATCCCGGCATGCAGTCGAACAACACGCGGTACAGCGGCCCGAACCTTCCCAACCCCACAAGGATGGAAATCACCACAACAAAGAGCCAGAAGAACGAATGCCGTGTGCGTCGCGAATTGAAAACACCCGCGATTGCAAGCAGCACCACCACCTTCCCCGCGTAGTCGCTGACAAGCCGCTCGTGCCAGCGCCCAAAATACTGCTTCGCGTCGTCACGCACCGACGTTCCGCGCAGCCGTGGGATGACATACTCCACCAACTCCTCCGGCGGGTAGCTCGTCTTCGTCGCCTCCTCGAAATCCACGCCGGCGCCGCCACGATTTGAAAACCCCGACATCTCCAAACCGGGGATCAATTGCAGCGATGCCACGGCTCCACCGATGGCGAGCGCCGCCGTCGTGAGGATCACCTGCCGGAGCACAAACCGCCGCAGGCCCGCGCGCGTCACGATGCTCCACGGCAGCCATCCCAGCACCATCACAATCGCGGTGTAGGCGATCTGCGGATGCCCGCTAAGGAACATCGCACCGATGGCCAGCGCCGTCAGCGCCAACCCGCGCATCCGCCGCGCGATCGAATTCAAGTCCGCCATCATGACCGCGCCCGCCACGCAGGCGGGAAGCCACGACAGCGCCATCACTTTCTGAAAATGCCCCGCGTGGATCAGCGTCACCACGTGGCCGCACAACATCCACGCAACACCGCAGAAAAACGCCGCGCGCCATCCCATGCGCAGCGCGCGTCCCAGCCCCAGCGCCGCGCACCCACCGATCCACAGGCACAACGTCCATGCAAGTTTCTGCGCTGCGGGAAACGGCAGGAAATAGAATGGCAGCGCCGCCGGCGCGAACGGCGTCCACAGGAACGCACCCAGCGTGGGAAGGCCCCCCTGCAGCCCCGGCAGCCACAGCGGAATCGTCGACGGATCACGCGCCATCTGCTGCTGCACCCACGACTGCACAATGGCGTCATGATAAACCGTGTCCGTGCCGTACATGAACCACGGCCCCGTCACGGGCGTGACGCTGCGGTTCAGAAAGTAAATCTGCAGGACGGCGATGCAGAATAGGACAAGCACCGACAACAACCAGCGCTGAACGTTTGTCAGGCGCATCAGAATGTGATCACTGGCGCGGGAATCAGCGCGAACAGGCGCGTGGCGAGGTCCAACGCGACAATCAATCGTTCATCCTCCACCGCAACGTGCTTCGCATCGATCTCCTTGCGCAGGAAAAACAGGTCGTCGCGAATCACCAGCACGTCCTCGAACTTGATCTTGTCCCCGCAAAAATCGAGGAAATCCTTAAGCCGCGTAACATACGAAGCGAACGTCGTTCCCGGCTTCACATTCCGCGCCAGATGGATCAGCGCCGCCGCGCCCGCCGTCAGCGGATGCCGCTCCAGCGCCCCCGACATCGACCACGTGATTCTGGACGGTGGGAATTCCACCGGGCTTGTATAGACAGGGTGCGTGATGCAGAATCCCAGCGATGACATGCGATCCCGCGACTGCGAAAGCAGCGCCAAGTCCCCCTCGTTCCTCACCGTCGCCAGCACGGGGCGGTGCGCCGCCATCGCCTCATCCAGCGCACGCAGGTGTGACGGAATGTTCTCCGGCGTCGTGCGCAGCGCGACCTCCTCCACGATTCCCTCCTCGAACAACTTCCTCCAGGGGATGTACGGATTCCCATCGTCAATGATGTCCACCATCATCGTCACCGGCAGCGACTGGCGCACCTTGCAGGCGCGCATCTTCAGCGATTCAATGAAGTGCGACAACTGCCCGATGCGCCACGCCTCGATCTTCTGGAACTTCTCCCGCGTGGGATGCGTCAGGAAGGATTCGCCATCAATGTCCAACTCCTTCTGCATCCGCCGCAGGCTGCTGAAGCCAAACTGCATCCACGTGCGCGGATTCTCCGTCGTCCGTGGCAGCGCCGAAATATCCAGCAGCAATCCATCAACGGGATATCCCTCCAGAATATCCACCAGCATGTTCGCAACGAAGCGGCGAAAATCGAGCGTCGTCCAACAGAACAACCCGCGCACCTGCGGGTCATCCAGTACCTCGTGGCCGCCGTCCACGTTCTTCATCAGCCAGCTTCGATTGCGCGCCGCCACCGCCCCAAAGCGTCGTGATCCGCGCGGCGCCGCGCTCAGCAGGTCCGCCGACAGCCACACCGTCACGGGATAATTCTGCAACGCCGCAAGCGCCTGCTGCGCCGGGCATTCAGCGTCCCGCAACCGCCCGTTCCGTTTCACCTTGAAAACCGCGCTCCCCTCATGCAGCGCCGGAACCACAAAAGTATTATACCCCGCCTCGATCAGACGTTCGATAAATTGCGCGAAATCCGGCCCACCCTCCAGGTGTTCCGGCAATAAAAACGCCGCCCGCGTCTGCAGTGGAAAGGAGCGCTGTTGCACTTTTCGGAAATCGTTTGCCTTTGACAGCCCCGACACGCGGGACAATTCTAGCTGAATTCTCAACGACGTTGCATGCGGGAGAACAACCCCAGACTGCACGCAACGACGAAGAGTTTCGGGTGATGGCGCGCGCTGAGCAACATCAAATCGGGACACGATACTTCGAGGCTGATTCAGAACTGCCCGGAGATACCCCCTCGCTTGACGGTGCGCCTGTTGACGATCCCTCCGTCCTCCCCGACCGCGTTCCCGTTCCCGAAGTGACCATCGAACAGTTGCTGGGAATGATTCCCTCCGAGAATCAGGAACTGATTCGCCGCGCCTACGAGTTCGCAAAACGCCACCACGAGAAGCAGATTCGCCAGTCGGGCGAGCCGTATATACACCATCCCGTCGCCGTCGCCGGCTATCTGGCCGAATTGCACCTCGACGCCGCATCCGTCGCGGCGGGGCTCCTTCATGACGTGCTGGAAGACACCACCGTCAGTCGCGAGCAGTTGGACAAGGAATTCCCCGCACCGATCGGCGAACTCGTTCAGGGCGTCACCAAGATCGGCAAAATGAATTTCCGCACCACCCATGACGCCCAGGTGGAAAATCTGCGCCTCATGCTGCTCGCCATGGCGAAGGACATCCGCGTCGTCATCATCAAGCTGTGCGATCGTCTTCACAACATGAAGACGCTGAAGTATCTTTCGCCGGAAAAGCGCATCGCCATCTCCCAGGAAACGATGGACATTTACGCGCCGCTCGCGAACCGCCTCGGCATTTCGCGCATCAAGGGCGAAATGGAAGACCTCGCGATGCGCTGGCTCTACCCGGAGGAATACCAGAAGCTCACGCGCCAGATCGCCGTGAAGAAGTGCGACCGGGAACGTATCGTGAATGAATCAATGGTCTTCCTCCGCGATTATCTCTCCGAAAATTTTCCCCACCTCATGATCAACGGAAGGCCGAAGCACTTCTACTCCATCCACAAGAAGATGCGGGACCAGAACCTTCCCTTCGAGCAAATCTACGACCTGACCGCGATCCGCGTCCTTTGCGACACGAAGGCGCAGTGTTACGAAATCCTCGGCCTCGTGCATGCCATCTGGCCGCCGCTGCCGGGGCGCTTCAAGGACTACATCGCAACCCCGAAGAAGAACCAATATCAATCCCTTCACACCACCGTGATGGGCTTGGAGGGAACAATCACCGAGATTCAAATCCGCACGAAGGAAATGCACAATATCGCGGAACTCGGCATCGCCGCCCATTGGAACTACAAGGAGAAGGGGGTCGAAACCCAGAAGGATGAACGCCTCTCCTGGCTTCGCCAGCTTTCCGAATGGGTAACCGACGTCAAGGAAGCCGACGGCCTGCTGGACGCGCTCAAGAAGGACGTCTTCGCCGACTCCGTGCTCTGCTTCACG
>JADZDZ010000089.1 GCA_020850785.1 Candidatus Sumerlaeota bacterium
ATACGCCCGACGGGTGTTCACACGAATGCGAGGGCGAGGACGCCCTCGCCACGAAAAGTCAGCTGCGGGTGGGAACGGGTTTGGGAATGTATATACAGGAGATGGACAAGATGGAGAAGCGGGGTTCTTGTCCGTCTGGTCCGTCTCTTTGTTGAAGCGTTTTTTTGGTGGCGAGGGGGTCCTTGAAATTTTGGGCGGTCGTGGGGGAGGTGTTGTCCATACGCCCGACGGGTGTTCACACGAATGCGAGGGCGGGACGCCCACGCCACTAAAAGCAGCCGCGGATTAGCGCGGAAAAGCATGGATTGGGAATGTATATACAGGAGATGGACAAGATGGAGAAGCGGTTCTGGTCCGTCTCGTTGTGGAAACGTTTTCGTGGGGGCCCACGAAAGAGGGCTTTACGACAGTCGTGATGCGATTCGTTCCGCCAATTGCTCCGGCAGCAGGCCCAAATCGCCGTACAATTCCTTGGGGGTGCCGTGGTCGACGAATTCGTCGGGCAGGCCGAACACTGTCGCGAATTTCCCGGCGTTTTCCTCCGCCAGCAGTTCATTGACGGCGCTGCCAAAGCCACCGCGGATTGTGTTGTCCTCCGCCGTGAAGAGGAATTCGTGCGTGCGGGCAAGCTCCAGAATCGTGTCGCGGTCGAGCGGCTTGACGAAGCGCGCGTCAAAGACGGTCACCTTGTGGCCAAGTTTTTCCTCAAGCAGCGCCGCCGCCTTGACGAAGTGCTGCGTCATGAGGCCGATTCCCAGCAGAGCAACCTTTTCGCCGCGTTGCAGCAGCTCCCCCTTGCCGATTTCCAGCGCGGGGTATTCGGTCGCCGCCAGGTCGATCCTTCCGGTGGCATTCCCGCGCGGATAGCGCATGGCGCTCGGTCCGTCGTTGTATTCGATTTGCGTGCGAATCATGCGCCGAAGTTCCTGCTCGTCGCGCGGCGCCATCAGCACCATTCCCGGCACGAGGCGCATGTACGTGAGGTCGAACGCGCCATGATGCGTGGGGCCATCGGCGCCGACGAGGCCGCCGCGATCGAGCACAAAGCGCACCGGCAGATGCTGAAGCGCGACGTCGTGGAGGATTTGGTCGAAGGCGCGTTGCAGGAATGTTGAGTAGATCGCGCAGACGGGAATCATCCCTTCCGCCGCCATGCCCGCTGCCATCGTGACGGCGCATTCCTCCGCGATGCCAACGTCGTAGAAGCGGTCGGGAAATGCCTTCGCGAAAATATCCGTGCCGGTGCCGCCATCCATCGCTGCGGTGATTGCCACGATGCGTTCGTCCTTCGCGGCCAGTTCCGTCAGCGTGTTGCCGAAAACCTTCGTGTAGGCGGGCGGCGCGTCGCTCTTCATCATGTCGCCGGTTTCAATCTTCATGTTGCTGGTGGCCGCGTGATACTTGATGGGATCGGCCTCCGCGTAGGTGAGGCCCTTCCCCTTTTTCGTGATCACGTGGAGGCAGATCGGCCCTTCCAATTCACTCGCGCCGCGCATGATTGGAATCAGTTCCTCCAGGTTGTGGCCGTCCACCGGCCCGATGTAGCGGAAGCCCAGTTCCTCGAAAAACAGCGCCGGGCCGGCCATCAACATTCCCTTCACGGCGCCCTCCCTGGTGTGCGCCGTGGACACCGCACGCGGACCCATCAACGTCCGCACCATTTTCTTAATGTCCTGCTTCAGGCTGTTGTAGGAGGGGCTTGTGATAAGGCTGGAGAGGCCCTTGTGCACGGCCCACACATTCTGGCTGATCGACATTTCGTTGTCGTTGAACACCACCATCATGTTCGTGCGTTGCAGCCCCGCGTTGTTCAGCGCCTCGTAGGCCATGCCCCCGGTCATGGATCCGTCGCCGATCACCGCGACAACCTTGTGGTTTTTCTTCTGGCGGTCGCGCGCCTGCGCCATGCCGTAGGCGGCCGCGATGCTGGTGCTTGCGTGGCCCGCGCCGAACACGTCTGCGGCGTTTTCGCTCCGCTTCAGGAAGCCCGAAAGGCCGCCGTGCTGGCGGATGGTTTCGAAGCGGTCGTTGCGCCCCGTCAAAATCTTCCACGCGTAGGCCTGATGCCCCACGTCCCACACGACGCGATCCTTCAGCGGATCGAAAATATGGAGCAGCGCGACGGTGATTTCCACCACGCCCAGTGGTGAGCCGAAGTGGCCCCCCTTCGTCGCGATGACCTCGATGATCCGCCGCCGCACCTGCTGCGCGAGCACGGCGAGTTCCTCCGGCGACATCGCCCGCACGTCATCGGCGCTCTTCACCCGCGCCAGGACATCGGATTGGGCGGGAAGCTCTGTGGCGTTCTTCACGGGAAGCGAGTTGTCATCGCTGGACGAGCCGAGCGGAAAAGTGATGCGATCTGCGTGTGACATGATTCAAAGGGTCGCGTTGCGGGGATGAGGCGGGAAATCAAAAAATCAGGAGTCGTCGCGCTCAAAGTCCTCCAAGGCCAGCTTGTCGCCCTCCCCTTTCACAACGATCTGCACCCGACGCTCCAAGGCGTCCAGTTTCTTCAGCGCCTGTGCGCCGAGCTTTCGGCCTTCCTGGAACAACTCGATGCTGCGTTCCAAATCCGCCTCGCCGGACTCCAATTCCTCGACGATCGCCTCCAGGCGCGAAACGGTCGCCTCCAATTTTTCCTCCTCCACGGCGCCGGTGGCGGCAGTGGGCGAGGGGGCTGCGGCTGTTTTGCTTTTCGTCGCCATCGGAAGCCAATGATAAGGCCGGTTTGGGCGGGGAAAGGCAAGCGCATTGGGCGGAGGCCCCCATTTATCCCTCCTCACTTCGCCGTTTTGACGGCAGGTTTTTACACGAATGGGCCGTTTTGGGGGCTATCGCAAGCGCTTCACCGGGAAGGGGGCGCGCCCTACTTCCGGCGCAGCAATTTCATCACGTCGCGGATGATCGCGTCGCTCACCAGCCACCCGATCTCCGTCAGGCGAAAGGCGTCCCCATCGACCAGCGCGTAGCCCGCAACATCGTCCGCGTTGGCCTGGTACCAAGCCATGGCCGCCTCGTGGAGGCGCTTCGATTCCGTGCGCGAGATTCCCTCCACGCGCCGCAGCGCCGTGAAGAGGCGCTCGCCGTCCTGCTGCTGACGCGTCAGTGGTTCCTCGCCGGCCTTGAGCAACATGTTTTCACCCACCGCCTCCTGCCACGATTCAAGCTCTTCGGGAACGCTCCAGCGTTGCGCGCCCAGGTTGCTGTGGGCGCCGGGCCCCAGCCCCAGCACGTCGCCGCGCGACCAATAGCGCTGGTTGTGGTGCGAACGCTTTCCCGGCTTTGCGAAGTTGCTGATTTCGTAGTGCTCGAATCCCTGCGCGCGGAGATACTCGCATCCCGCCAGATACATTTCCGCCTGCAGGTCCTCGTCCAGTTCGTGCAACGCCCCGTTTTGCAGGTCGTCGAAAAACGGCGTGTGTTCGTGATAGGTTAGTCCATAAAAGCTGAGATGATCCGGTTGCAGTTCCACGGCGCGGCGCAGTGATTCGCGCCATTCCTCCATGGTTTGATCCGGCAGCGCGAACATCAAATCCAGCGACAGGTTGTCGAACCCGGCGGCACGTGCATTCGCCACCGCCTCGCCAATCACGTCCACGCGATGCAGGCGTTCCAAGCGCTCCAGATGGCGGTCCGCGAAGGTCTGCACGCCGATGCTGAGGCGGTTGATGCCTGCCCGGCGCCACTTCGCGCAGCGCGCGGGCGTCAGGTTTTCGGGATTCGCTTCCAGCGTGACTTCCGCTGTTGGCGCGCCTGCGAAGGATGATTTCAGGAACGTGACGAAGTCCCCCACCTGCTCCGGCTTCAGCGTTGATGGCGTTCCGCCGCCGAAATAAATCGACTCCAGACGGCGTTCAACCAGCCCCGGATTTGCCGTCACGTGAAGGAGGAATTCCTGCTGCACCACATCAATGAAGGCCAGCCGCGTCGCTGCGGGAATTGCGCGCAGTTCAACCTTGTAGAAATCGCAGTAGGGACATGCGTGCTTGCAAAACGGCACGTGTATATACAGGCCAAGGTCGTTCATGGCCCGTAGCGGGATTCGTATTCGGGAAGGGAACGTGGCATGGGGATCATGTCCGCCGTGGGAACCTGCGGGCGGGGTGTTGCCTCCGGTTCCGGCGCCGCTTCCGATGCGTCGATTTCCTTCTTCAGCGTGTCCATGACTTCCTTCAGGTAATCGGGCTGCTCCCCCTTCAGTTCCACCAACTTGTTGAAGGCGTCCAAGGCCTCGCGCTTCATCGCGAGCGCCTCGTCCTTGGAATACTTCGGCAGCAGCGACAGCCGCTGCAGGCCCGATGCGAGGTCCGACCAGGGGCGCTCGTCGTTCGGGCGGCGCTTGATCGCAAGCCGTCCGTACTCGCGCACCTTGTCCGCCCGTTCCATTTTTTCGTAGAGCCAGATCAGCCGGTAGAGCGTGCTATTGTCGTCGGCGGACACCATGGTCTCCGTTTTTTCCACCGTCTCCGCAGCCTTCGCAAAATCCCCCTCCCGCTCGTAGGCGTCCGCCAGCAGGTAGTACGTTCCCACGCTGTCGGGCTTGGTGGATTTCGTGAATTCCAGCACGGCCTTGATCGTTTCCGCGTCGCGCCCATACAGCGCCGACGACAGGAGGCGACGCGTTGCCTCGTCGTCGGGGAATCGCTTGAGTGTGTGCAGCACGTAGCCGCGGATTTTCGCGCGATCCTCTGCGGAAATGTTCTTCATGTTGTGCGATTCCTTCTCCATCCACGCCACGATGCAGGGGAGCAGCGGATTCCGGTCAATCGCGCGGAAAAGGCGTTTCAGCTTCACATCGTCGGGGACTTCCTTCGGCACGTCGTTGCGGCGGAACAGGTGATTGAAGACGAAGCCTGTCTTCCCGGACTGCCAGTCATCGGTGTAGTTTGCGAGGGCGGGATGCTTCCACACGCGCCAGGAAATTTCCGGGTAGGCGCCGCCGGGGCTCTTCGGATCAGGGCGCTCGTGGTTGATGAAAAGGAGCAGGTATTCGGGGCGGCGTTCCTCCATGATGTAGCGCGTGTTGCGCACCTGATACGCCTCGAATTCCGCGCGCTTCGCCTGCAGGATGACATCCTTCTCCTTCACCCCCGCGCGCAGCGTCCCATCGGGCTGCGTCATTTCCCGCCGCACATTTTCCTCGAAGTGGGAGTAGGGCGGAATCTTTCCCCGTGCGCTGGGCGCGTGCGCCAAGAACGGGTCCGTGAGGCCATCGACATCGTACAGGTTCAGGTGCTCCGACAGCCACAGCGGCAGCCCGATGTCGCTCATGAAAACCCATGTGTCGTCCTGCGTTTCCAGCAGCAGGCGATTCGCCACGTCCTCCAACGGGGGCGAAAAGCCCATGCGGTAGCTGCGCCTTATTTCCTCCGGCTTGTACCAATCAACCTTCCGCTTCGCCCAGTAGATTCCGTCCGACCCAAAAACGTAGACGGACATGATTGTTGCCTGCTCCTTCGCGACGCCGATCAACAGGAAGCACGTCGCGGCGAACAATCCCAGCGATGCGATCGCCCGCAGGGCCTTGTTCATCAGCTCCGTGCTGATGCACTGCACCACGAACCCGAAGCCAACCGCCAGTGACGTGGCGATGAATGGCACGATGATCTGGAAGAAACGGAACGAAGGCATCCAGTCCCCGTTCACGTGATAGATGTAGTAAATGTTCATCGCCCACGGCACCAGAACGAGAAAGGCCACCTTCCCGAACTGCACGTCGCCGAGCTGCAACAATGACTTGTTCGTCCTGCGGCGGGAGAACGCGGCGAAAACACCGCTCGCCATCGCCGCGATGGACAGGATCAGTCCGCTCAGCCATAGGTTGATCCACAGCAGCGACGTCTTCCCATCGCCCGCCATCCACAGGCCCAGTTTCAGGGCGTACTCAAGGCCCCCCAGCGTTGAATCCTGCGTCGCCTGCATCAGGTCCTTGGGAATCTTCGTGTCGAAACCGGCCTGATCGAAGTAGTAAATCGCGAGTTGCACGGGGCCGCGCCCGTAGCCTTCGAACGGCACGAGGCGCTGCTTGGCGTAGTACGTGTTTGGCCAGAGGTCCCCGAAATAGGTCCAACGCCAGACCCAATAAATCCCGAATGGCACCGCCGCCAGCGCCCCCCACCAGAACATTCGCTTGATGGGAATCCGGCACCAGATCACAAGCCACGCGCCGTACATTCCCAGCGGCGACAGGTAGTAGAGGCTGTCGATGCGCGTCATCGCCGCCAGCACGCACAGCAGCGGGCTGATCTGCCATGCGCGCAGGTCGCGCCGTTCCACCTCGAAGCGATAATACGCCCACGTTACCAGCGCCACCTGCAGCAGCGTTTCCAGCCCCATCATCGCCCAGTGCGCGAAGTGTGAATTTGTCGCGATGAAGATCGGCGGAATCAGGTTGATCAAATCGTTGCGATTGCGAATCGCCCGCGCGAAGAGGAACGACCCCAGCATCGTCGCAATGCCGCAGAGCATCCCGTAAACCTTCGCGGTCGCCATCAGATCGAGGTGCATCAGGTGGGGCGGGATCAGCGCCACCGCCCACAGGAAATTCGTGAAGCCCTCCACCCGCGGGCCTTCCGGCGAGAAGCGCCAGCCGTGCCCCTGCGTAAACATGTCCACGAAGCGGAACGTGATGTACGAATCGTCGATCACCGCCAGCCAGTAGATCGATGCCTGAGCGATGAAGTACACAACCAGCGCGACGAGGATGATCGCCTGCGCAATCCCCAGCGCGCTCCACTTCGGCGGCGTGATCGCCTCGCGCAGGGTGTATCGCTTCGGCAACGGCGCGCGATGGTACGCAATGAAATGCGCCACGGGCGATGGTTCGGGAATTTCGGAATCGTCTGCGGAGGCGTAATTCATCATCGGTGCGCAAAAGGCGCCGAATGATGCGAACGCATCAGGCGGGATCAAATCGAAAAGCACCCCGCAACGCCCCAACTTCCATTTGCCAGTGCCTTCGCCACCGCCCAACATTCGCTCCATGTGTGCCGAAACACTAAGCGAAATGGGCGAATTGGGATTGCTGGAACTGCTGCGCCCCATGCTCGCAAGGCACACCCAGGGGCTTCCTCTCGGCACGGGGGATGACGTCGCCATCACGCGGCACGACCACCCGCAGCGGCTCGCTTGGACCATTGATTCCATGGTGGAGGGGACGCACTTCCGCTGGTGGAAGGACCCTCTGGCGACCGCTCAGGCCCTTGGCCACAAGCTCGTCGCCGTCAATGCCAGCGACCTTGCCAGCAAGGGGGCGCGGCCGCTTTTTGGGCTCATTTCCCTCGGCGTCCCTGCGGGCGAATCCACCGCGAGGATTCGCGATTTTTACGCGGGCGTTGACGAGGCCTTCCAAGTTTTTGGTGGACGCCTGATCGGCGGCGACACGGTTCGGTCGCCCCAATGGTCCATCACGCTGGCGCTCGTCGGCGCGGTTGCCAATGACGCCGCCATCGCCGCACGCTGCAACGCAAAGCCGGGCCAGCATGTCTACGTGACCGCGCCCACAGGCGACAGCGCCGCGGGCCTCGCCATTTTGGAAGGCGGGCTCACTGCCGCGGAGCCGCATCGCACGGCGCTCGTCAACGCGCACCTGCGCCCCGCCGTTTCCATCGATCGCGGAGTGGAACTGGCGCGCCGTTTTGCGGACGTCGCCATGATCGACGTCTCCGACGGCATCGCGAACGAATGTCACCAGATCGCCAAAGCGAGCGCCGTCGCCATTGAGCTTCATTCGGTGCCATGCTCCGCGGCCCTGATGAGTGCCTGCGCGGAGAACCGCCCGCAGGCGGAGCAGTTCGCGCTTCACGGCGGCGAGGATTATTGCCTGCTCTTCTGCACGAGCGCGAGGATCGACGAGCCATTCATCTTCCCGATCGGAAGCGTGCGCGAAGGCACCGGCGTGACGCTTCGCCGCGCTGATGGCAGTTGCGAGCCGCTGGTCCCGCGCGGCTTTTCACACTTCAAGAGTTCCTAAGGGAATTCTGATGTTTTTTGGCCGCGGATTGCGTGGATAGGAGAGAAGATTTTAGCCGCAGATTTACGCGGATAAGCACGGATTTTGGAATTGTATATACAAAGAGGCGGACAAGATGGATGAGGAAGAAGGTTTTTTGGCCGCAGATTTGCGCGGAAAAACACGGATTTTGGGAATGTATATACGCAGAGGTGGACAAGATGGGTGAGGAAGAAGGTTTTTTGGCCGCGGATTTGCGCGGATAGGAGCGGATTTGGGAATGTATATACAAAGAGGTGGACAAGATGGATGAGGGAAAGATTTTTTTAGCCGCGGATTAGTGCGGATGGGAATGGATTTGGGAATTCTATATACAAAGAGATGGTTGAGATGGGTGAGGGATGGGGTTCTTGTCCATCTGGTCCGTCTCGTTGTTAAAGCTGCATCAGCGGGGTGCAAATGCCACGAAAGGAACTGTCTCCTGTTGATGCGGTTCCGTGATCGTGTGTGTGTCAGATGTCCCGGTGTTGGTCCGCAGTCACGCCGTTGTCTTCCTGATTGGCGCGTTTGAACACTTCCAGATAGAATTTCATGGTGCGTTCGACGAGTCGTTCCTCGGTGAATTCGTAGAGCACCTTCTGGCGGGCGGCGACTTTTAATCTCTCGCGCAGTTCCCTGTCCTCCATCACCCGTTTCATCGCGGAGGCCAGTACGATGTCGTTTTCCGAAGGCACGAGCAGTCCCGTTTGTTCGTGCGTGATGGAATCGGGAATTCCGCCGACGTGCGTTGCGACGACGGGAAGGCCCACGCACAACGCTTCAAGGATTGCGGTGCCAAGCCCCTCTGAGCGCGAGGCCAGCACATAGGCGTCCAGCGATTGCAGCAGGGCGGGCACGTCCTCGCGAAAGCCGAGAAAACACACCGCGTCGGGGCCCAGTCCCAGTTCCTTCGCCTGCTGTTCAAGCTTCCCCCGATCGCTTCCATCGCCGGCGATCACCAGAAATGCGTCGGGCCTGTCGCGCCGCAGGCGTTCCATCGCGCGCAGGAGCACGTCGAAGCCCTTCTCGGAGCGCAGGCGCCCGGTGCTGCCCCAGAGGAACGTGTCCTGCGTGAGGCCGGGAATTTCCCCGCGAAGCGACGGATGGCTTTTCTCCAGCGCCGTGCGGTCCGGGACGGACGGGATGAGCATGCGCGGCTTGTCCCCCGCGCCGGGAAAGGCTGCGACCTGCTGGTCGATGAAGCCGCTGATGGAGACGAAGGCGTCTATATGTCTATACAGCCATTTGTTGGGCCAGCTTCGTTTCCATTCAAAGATGTTGTGCTTGGTGCGAATGACGGGGGGAAATTTTTCGCGTGCGCGCGCCTTCGCAACCACCGTCACCCAGGTGTCCTGACTGCCGTGGGTGTGGATGATGTCGGGGCGCCAGTCGTCGATGACGCGGCGCAGGTCCTGCAAGTCCTGCCAGAAATGCCAAAGCAGAATCGGGGAGCGAAATTGGAACTGGGGGAACACGGTCAATCCCGCCAACTTCGCGCGCACGCCAAGTTGTGCGCCGCGCGGCACCGCAACCGCCACGTCGTGGCCTTCGCGCTTCGCGCCGAGCGCCTCCACAAGGATGCGGTTCGACTGGCCGCCCCACCCCCGCAGCATGTTCGTGTGGAGGATTTTCAATCCGCGCTCCGTTTCGCCATCCAGCGGCGCCGATTTTTCCGTTCATGCACCCAGTGATACAGGCCCGAAAACAGATAGCTGAAGGAAAGGCCCGTGCGTCCCGGCTGCACCATCACGCGCTTCAGCCGGAAGCGGTCGGGCTCCCGGTTTGCGTTGTCCCGAATGGTTGAGACTGCGAGCCGATAACCCGCCTCCTGCACGAGGTCCACCACCTGCTGGCTGAAGTTTCCGTAGGGGTAACAGAAGCTCGTGATGGCGACGCCGAGCGCATCCTCCAGCATGGCTTTTGAGTCGAAAATTTCGCGCCGCAGTTCCGCGTCGCCGAGGCGCGCCAGTCGCGGGTGCGTCAACGAATGCGAACCAATGCTCATGCCTGCCCCCAATGCCTCCTTCAACATCTTCACGTTCATGTAGCCGCTTTCGCCGGCGATTGCGCGTTCTGCGATGACGAAGAATGTCGCGCGCTGCTGCGCCGCCGCGAGCGCGGGAAGCGCCACTTCGTAGTTGTCAAGTTTCCCGTCATCAAACGTCAGCCACGCGGTGCCGTCCAGCGTGTTTCGCGAAAGTCCCGCATCGTACTCCTCCGGCGAAACCGTCCTGATCATCCGCCGCGTCAGGTGCCTTAGCTGGGCCTCGAAATCCTGATCGGGCACGTACAACGGTGCGTGCCGGTCCGCTGTTGCGGGGGCTTCACCCAAGTAGTGATACATCAGGATTGTGCTCATCGGCGCCTACGAATCCTGCAAAAACGCCCGTTCCAGCAACCCAAATCCTTTCCCGGCGGGGAACTGGCGCAGAGATGGCTTGTCCAATGAGAGGAAGTGTTGGATATTCCTTTCCGTGAGAGGTGCCACATGACAGCGCAAATGCTGACATCCCTGCTGCTTGCCCTGATCGTACCCGCCGCGACGGCCCAGCACCATGACACGACGAAGGGGCACAAGGACACCTCCAAGTCCCACCACGAAACGGCGACCATCGTTCCTGCGGCGACAGCGATTCCGCTTCACAATCCGCCGCAGCCGCAGCGGCCTCCCATCGTGACGAATTCCGCGCCGATTTCCCATCGGCCAACGCAGCAGCATCACGACACCAGCAACGACCATCGCGACACCTCCAACGACGGCGATCATCGGGGGCATCACCACGACCTCTATGGCTCCGGTTTCACGAGTGGTTTTTACAGCGGCTACGAGCCGTTTTACTATTACGATTCCAGTTCCGTCTTCAGTCAGGGGAACATGTCCGGCGTCACCTACCTTGGGTCGTCGAATCCTCCCGCCGTCGTGTACGAGGATGCGCCGAATTACAGCATCAACCAGTTGACCTACGTGGTGCCCGACAACCCCGCAATCTGGTGCGGCGCCATCGCCGTTTCCGTCAACGCGGACAAGGGTGTGTATATACAAGGCGAGGAGGTGCAGCTAAGCATCAACGTGGATCGCAACGCCTACGTGTACGTTTACAGCACCGACAGCGGGGGCGTGACGCATCAGCTTCTTCCGAACTTCTACGACCGTGACAACTTCATGCGCCGCTCGCAGACGCTGCGGCTGCCATCGCCCGCCTACGGGCTTCGCGCTGTTGGAAGCGGTTGGGATGAAATCCGCGTGATCGCGGTGAACACGGTGGGGAACTGGGCAAACCCCCGGCCCGTCGTCGCCTACAACGCGAACCGCCCGTTTCTGGCGTTTTCCGACGGGGTCGATGGTGTGCGCGCCATCATCCACGATGAGCTTGCCAATGATTTTCGCTCTCAATACGGCCGCGTTCCCGGCGGTGGCGGCGTCGTTGTGGTTCCCCGCGAGCGGCCCTTGTGGGGCGAGGCGTCCATCCGCATCTTTATTTCGGAGCCCGTCGCGACGCCCAACCCACCGGCTGACATTCCGCCGCCACCACCGGAAGCCGAGCAGCCGACCATTTAGAGCATTTTCCGAAATTTCGTGGCCAGCCAGAG
Source organism: Candidatus Sumerlaeota bacterium (assembly GCA_020850785.1). GTDB lineage: Bacteria > Sumerlaeota > Sumerlaeia > SLMS01 > SLMS01 > JADZDZ01. The sequence continues at coordinate 11,585 of JADZDZ010000089.1, forward strand.
ATCGCGCGGGCGAGGCGCGCGCCACTGAAAAAAGCGTGCTCAAATCTCAACATGGCGACGTCATTCTGAGAAATGCCATAGTCGCGGATTGGGAATGTCTATACAGGAGATGGAGGAGGGGTTCTGGCCCATCTGGTCCGTCTTGTTGTGGAAATGTTTTTTTTGTGAGGTGGTTCAGATTCGCCGGTTGTCGGCTCTCCACTGTTTGATGCTTTGCTTGATTTCGGCGGGTTTCATGTTCTTTTCCGCAGCTTCCGCGATCAGCGTCACCAGTTCGGCGTCGCTGGCGAATCGCAGTGCGACGATCTGTTTTGCGGTAAGTTTATCGCCGTAGGTTACGAAGGGTTTTCCCGCGAGGCGCTCGTAGCGTTCCGAGACTTCCAGCGCAATCACGCGGTCCTGCACCTTGAGCGCGTAGAGTCGGGATTTTACCGCGATGATGATCGGTCCCAGTGAAACGAGCGCGAGGGCGGAGGCTCCGATCACTCCCCGGTAGCCGCGAAACCAGTGGATCGCGATATAAAGGTTCGCGATGGCGGCGATTGCTCCCAGCAGCAGGAGCGGCATCGCCACGTAGTGGAGCACGGGATCAAACTTCCGATGATTTGCGTAGTTCTGCTGGTCGGCCATGATGGAGTTCACCTCCTGCGGATTGGGGAAAAGTGGCGCTTCCAGGGCATTTTCCGAAGTTTCATAGCCATCCAGAGATTGCGTCTCGCCACGAAAAAAACGTGCTCAAATCCCAATATGGTCATGTCATTCTGAAAAATGCCATGTGGCATCATCGGGCGGTGTGGTGGTCGGTGTCCATGCGGAAGTCCCGCGATTGGGTGTTGTTTGGATTGCCGCCGAGCGTCGCATGCAAACGATGATGCGGCAAAGTGAGCCAACCCCATGAGCCTTTCCCCGAATCGTGTCCTGTCCTGCCTTGGCGCCCTTGCGCTGATGATCGCTTTGGTCGCCGGGTGCAGCAAGCTTCCCAAGTCCACTCCCGAAATGCCCGTTTTGCGCGTGCAGATCGTTGATGAGGGGGGCAAACCCGTGAAGGGGGTGCGCGCCACGGCAACGCGCGTGGAAATCGCGGAGGATGGGCGCATTGTTCAGGGGCTTGGCGAACCGCGGAAGTTGAAGGCGAGCGACAAGAATGGGTACATGATGGTCGTGGGTCGCGGCGATATTTTTGAGACGGGCCCGCTCGAATGGGAAATCAATGACAAGGTGCGCCGTGGTTTTGGTTATCGGCTGACGCTGTGGGGGAAGGATGTTCTTCCGACAAACTTCGCGTCGCGTTTCAGCGCCTTTCCCGGCAGTATCACCGTGCAGACTCCGGTTGAGATGTACCTGAAGCTCGACGGGCCCACTGTGAAGGGGAAGCCAACGATTGCTGCTGCGGTGGAATCGAATCTGGCCCTGAGCAAGAAGGCTGCGAAGACGCACAAGCTGCAGAAGATCGCCAAGAACCTGTGGAAGGTGCGCGTGAAGACGGGCGAGCAGTACGTCATCGGTTGGCTGGCGGGAAAGCGGATGTGGGGTTACCTGTCGCCGGAATTCAAGGCTGAGCGCGACAAGACGGTGGTCTTTTCGCCGGGGATGCCCGCGACGCTTCAATACAGCGTTGCCGATGTGCCGTCGGAGGTTGCGCACGCTCCCTACAAGCTGGAGCTCGCGAAGCCCGCTCCCGCCAAGGACAACAAGGACAGCACCATCGCGGTGCCTGCGGGCACGCAGCATAGTGATGTGGGAACAACCATCACCATCAAGAACCTTGCGGGTGGGTCGTACAAGCTGACGGCGCTGCATCAGCCGGCCAAGGGAATCGCGGCGGTGTTTCCCTATCTGGACGATTCGCGGACGATCATGCTGAAGCCGGGGATCGACAACGTGGTTGCCGCCGAATATCCGCGGCGCGCAACGAGCACTGGCGAAGGTGAGGTGACGATCAGTGGGACGCTGATGCGCGCCGGTGGTGACGTTGTTACGTCCGCCACGATTCAGCTTCGTGCCTATAATGCGCTGGGTGAGTTGGAGAAATCCGTCTACTATCCCGACACGAAAACCGACGCCGAGGGGCGTTTCTCCTTCGCCGGCGTCACGCCCAAATTCAACTATGTCGTTTCCGCAGCGCAGGTCGGGGAGAGTTCGGTTCAGGCGCGCCTTTCCGCGGCGACGCTGAAGGACACGAAGCATCCGGAAGTCACTTTGGTGGCGGGTGTTCCCCGCATGGAATTCCGCCCGCGGGGGCAGGCTCCCGAACTGACCCTGACCCTCGCCGACGGCACGACGGAACGCCTCTCGAAGTATCTGGGCAAGACAGTGCTGCTGGCGGTGTGGGAGCGCTCCTCGCCGTCCTCCGTGAGCGGCCTCGCGCTCGTGGACAAGTTCGCCAGCATTCCCCGCGAGCGCACGGACCTTGTGTTCATCGCGGTAAACACGGACTCCAGCCGCGACGTGTGGCAGGAGGCGCTTCAGAAGTATCCGACGAAGAACATCATCCAGGGGTGGTTGGACCTTCGCAACAACACCAATCGCATCAACGAGGAGCTTCCCTATTACGTCCTCATTGACCAGCATGGCGTGGTTCGCGGCACCAGCCCGGACTTTGACCTTGAGACCGAATTGCTTCGCATGGGCTACCGGCCCAAGCCGCCAGCGACCCCCACGCCGGCACCGCGGAAACCGAACTGATCCGCCGGGAGGACCGCGTCACCACAATGTATAGACGTCTATACAGCGTCGCAGCGTTGGCGCTTCTTGCGGGATTGTCCGGGAATGCGCGCGCCTTCGACCCTGCGGCGGGGGACTTTGCAAAGACGAACCCAAATCACGTTCGCGTTCTTGAATATAACGTTGAGGACTATTTCGTAACGAATTCCAGCGTCACTTCCAACCAGTTGCGGCGCGTGTTTCAGGCGATCAACCCCGACGTGGTCGTGATGGAGGAAATGCAGCTCAACGTCACGACGGCCCAGATCAAGACGACGCTGGAGGGCTACTTTCCCGGCACGACATGGACGGTGTTTCGCGGCGCGACGGACGGTTTCGATCGCAACGTTATCGCGACGCGCCACACCCTGACGATGACGATCACGGACACGAATCCTCCGTCGGACACCGACATTGGTCTTCGCGGCGCGACCTCCGGTTTGGTGACAACGCCGCAGGGATCGTTCTACCTGATTGGCGCCCACTGGAAGTGCTGCACCAGCGGCGCGTCCGACCATCAGAAGCGCCAGAAGGCCGCTGACGGCATCATCAATTGGATGCGTGATGCGCGGACGCCGGGCGGGAACATCAACCTGCCCGCCAACACGCCCATGATGGTTGTCGGCGACTTCAATGTGGGGCAGGACGACAACGATGACCTCGCTCCGTATCATCCGATTCGCACGATTCTGCAGGGGGATATTTTCGACGAGGCTTCCTACGGCGCGGACTCACCCCCCGACTGGGATGGAAGCTCCGCCACCGATGCCGTGCCCTACGATCACACGAGTGGCAATCCCCGCACATGGCCGTCCGACGACACGCCGAATTCGCGCCTGGATCGTTTTGTCTATACAGACTCGGTCATCAGTGCCACCAACCGCTTCATCCTGAGCACGCGCACCATGAGCGCGGATGCGCTGGCGGCCGCAGGGCTTCTCGCGACGGACACATCCTCCGGTCCGGACCACATGCCGTGCGTCGTGGACTTTGCGTTCACTCCCGAAACCAGCACCGTCGGGGAACTGCTCATCAACGAATTTAGCTACGACGATCCCGGCGCGGATGATCGTTCCTTCGTGGAGTTCATCAACACGGGTACGCGTGCGTTGAATCTGGAGGCGCCTGTCGCGTACCGGTTCCTTCGCACCAGCGGTTCCGCACCGACCACGATCCCCGGCGCACAGAATGAGACGACGGCGTATTCGCTGCGTGGCGTGATTCCTCCCGGCGGGCTTTTCGTGCTCTACGATGCAGCGGGCGAATCCGCAGCCATCGCAGCCACCGTGCAGGCCAACCTTCCGCCGCTGCAGCGCCAGAACAGTTCCTCCTTCTTCCTCTACAACGGCCCCGCCAACGGCATCACGCTCGTTCGCAATGATCGGAACGCCGCAGGGGAGGACATTTACACCAACATCGACAGCTATCTTTACGCCGACGACACGCCGGGAAGCGACAACTACCTTCGCACGAACAGCGGCAACAACCTGCTGATTGCCTACGGCGCGGCGCAGTCAACGACGATTGCCGTCGCAACAAATAGCGAATCCATCGCGCGGAATGTGGGCGATTTCACCGCGAACAGCTTTGCCAACTGGACGATTCCGCAGTCGTCGACTCCGGGTCAGCCCAACGGTACGCTTCCGACACCGACGCCGACGGCGACTCCCACACCATCGCCTTCGCCGAGTCCGTCAGCTTCGCCATCGCCGACGAATTCTCCAACGCCGAGCCCATCACCCAGCGCATCGCCGACTCCAAGCCCGACGTTCACGCCGAGTCCGACGGCGACTCCCAGCTTGTCGCCGACCGCCACTCCGAACGCGCAGCAGGGGTTCATCGTTTACTGATTTGGCCGCAGAAGGGAGTTTTGGCCGCGGATTGCGTGGATAGGAGAGAAGATTTTAGCCGCGGATTTACACGGAAAAGCACGGATTGGGAATGTATATACAATGAGGTGGACTAGGTGGGTGAGTGGGATTCTTGTCCGTCTGGTCCATCTCTTTGTGGAGGTTTTTTGGTGGCGAGGGCGTCTCGCCCTCGCAGGTGCGGGTGGGCAAGGAGACCGTCGGGTGATGTGTTGTCTATACAACTGACGGGTGTTCAC
>JADZDZ010000090.1 GCA_020850785.1 Candidatus Sumerlaeota bacterium
ATTCGCGTGCTGTGTCGGCCGGAGGTTTGCCTGCTCACATTGCGGGCGCCGGTGGTGCAGGTGATGGCGGGAAGGGTGATTCCCGCGCGGACGATCCTGAAACCTGCGGACGATACAGGGAAGGAAGGCGCGCTGGCGAACTGAGCCGCTTCCGAAGGAAAAGGCTCTGGTTGGACCGTGTGCGCGTGGCTTGGTGGGTTCTTTGCGAACTCCTTCACCTTGTGCTCTACCCATTGCTTCGGGCGGGATTGTCTTAATTCGCCATGGCGTTCGAACCACCATTTTCCCCGGAAGAAGAGCGACGGCTGCTGGCGCGGGCGCAGCGTGGGGATCGCCATGCCTTCGGCGAACTGGTGGAGGCGTACAAGGAGCGGGCTTTCGCGGGGGCGCTGTCGCTGACGCAGAACTATGATGACGCACGCGACCTGTCCCAGGACGCCTTCGTGAAGGCGTTCAAGGCCATCAAGCGATTCCAACTGGGCCGTCCCTTCTACCCGTGGTACTACCGCATCCTGCGGAACCTTTGCCTGACGCATCTGGAGCGGCATGGGCCGAAACGCCGGGTGTCGCTGGAACTGCTGGTGGAGGTGGAACACGTCCAGTTCGAGGCCCCCACGGGAGACGTGGTCGAGGACATCCAGCGCCAGCAGATGGCAGCGCACCTTCGCGTGGCGATTGAGAAGCTGAAGCCTGAGTTTAAAGAAATTATCGCCATGAAACACTTCGAGGAAATGAGTTACGAGGAGATCGCGCAGGCGCTGAAAATCCCCATCGGCACGGTGATGAGCCGCCTGTTTCACGCACGCAAGGCGCTGGGCGAATTGATGCGGGAGCACGTCGATGGGCGGTGATTTTGCGCGAAAAAATGGCGCAGTGGTGAATAAAGGGACAGGGAGCCCGGTAGGCTATTGCGAAGGCACTTCCCCCGGATGGACAGGACCGAACGAGGGGCAAACCAACCTGAAAGTGCCGGCGGCCTGGGGCGGCTGCCGGACCAGCGGGTGATGAAAGTGAAGCACGTAGAACCTCCCCATGAGAAGATGATGGCCTATCTGGATGGCGAACTACCTGAAAAGGCCCGGTTGCAATTCGAGCGGCTGCTGGAAAAACACCCGGAATGGCGCGTTGAAATGGCCGACATGGCCGCGTTGATCGGCGCCACGAAGCAACTGAAACTGAAGCCACCGGCAGCGAAGGTCTGGGACCGTTACTGGGAGGAAATTGACAACAAGTTGGGGCGCCGAATGGGCTTGGCGCTGGCGCTGGCGGGGGCGCTCATCCTGATAGGGTTTGGTTTCTACAAGGTAATCATGTATGCAGACAACGACTTCGTGAAGCTGGGCATCGGGCTGCTGGGAACAGGAATGTTGATGCTGTTCACGGTGATTCTGCGGGCGCGCCTGCTGGAGCTGCGGCGCGATCGTTACCGGAGAATCCGCAAATGATGATCGCAACAATCGACTCAATTCCCGGCTACCGGGTCGTCAAGTATTGTGGCTTGGCCAAGGGGTGCAGCGTGCGCGGCCTTCATTTTGGCGATGACATGATTGCCTTCCTCAAGAATGCGATCGGTGGGGAGTTGCATGAGTACACGCAGGTCTTTGCCCAGGTGCGTGAGCAGGCGATCGACCGCATGATGGAGGACGCGCGAGACCTTGGCGCCAACGCGGTAATCGGATTGCGATTCGAGACGACGGAAATCGGCAGCGGCGCTGCGGAGCTGATGGTCTACGGCACAGCGGTTTTGGTGGAAGCGTTGTAGCCGCCGCGCCGGGCCCGCGGAGAATCGTCTTTACCATGGCGGGGAGATAGGGTTTGGAAGGTGGTTCCCGCGTTACCGCGAAAACCCTCCATTGACCCCGACCACCGATTCCGCCGGAAGCAAACTGAGCAGCCTCCTTCGCCTGCACGGCGGGGCGTTGGCACTGCTGTCCGCGCTCATCTATGCGATGTTCCTGCCGGTCTATCCACCGGCGGGGATGGCGACGGAAATTCGCGGAGCCGACGAATACAGCGCCATTTACACGGTGAACTGGGCGCAGCACGTCCTCTGGCGCAGGCCATGGGCCTACTACCAGATGCCGATTTTTCATCCGCAGGATTTTCCGCGATTTTTCACGGATGTAAATCCGCTGATGTCGCTTGTGACTGCGCCGCTCAGGATTTTCCAGTCACCGATTCTTTCCTACAATGTGATGATGGTCGTCATTTTGATTCTGGTGGGGTGGAGTTTCTACCTTGTCGGTTGGAAAATGACGAAAAATCGCAGGGCTGCGCTGGTGGGCGCGATGGTGTACGCATGCAACGGCGACCAGTTGTTTCACGCCTTCGGGCATCCCAACATTGCATGCCCGTTGTTTTTTCCGCCGGCGATTTACCTGCTGTTTCGACTGCGCGAGGAAGGGCGAACGTTGCACGCCGCTGGGCTTGCGGGGGTGATTATTCTGCAATTTTTCGCCACGATTTATTTGGGTGTTACGCTCCTGATTTTGTGCGGGCTTATTTTTGCGACATTTTTTTGTGTGAATAAATTCAGAGTAAATCGCGGTATAATCCTGACTGCGGTGGCTCTCGCTGTGGCGGCGTTGACAGCTTTTGTCTATACAGCCCCGTTTCGGAACCTCAGTGCGCGCTATGGCCAGACGAGGAACCTGAACGAGGCGGCGCGGTACAGTGCGGACCTGTCGGGCTATGCGCTTCCCTTTCACGGCGAATGGAACAGCAGGCCGTTGCTTGGGGAGTTGATCCGGGCGGGGACGGGGCTCCCCCAACGGCTGGAAAATGCCCAATTTCTTGGATATTTGCCATGGTTTCTGGCGATCGCGTTTCTGGTGTCAGCCGTTGCGGCCGCGCGGCGCGGGGGGTGTTGCGGGAACCAGAAACGGATGCTCCTCCTCATTCCCGCGACGCTCGCGGGGTTCATTCTTTCGCTGGGACCATGGCTTTGGGTGGGCGGAAAAATGACAGCGTTTCCGATGCCGTTCAAATGGATGTGGGAGTTCCTTCCGCCGCTGCAATTCATACGAACCCCGGCGCGCTTTGCAATTTTCGTGGATATATTTGTTTCGTTTGGCGTGCTGTTCCTGCTCGCGGAAAGTGGAAAATTCAACCCGGCGAATTTGAAAGCAAAGGCAGGGACTTTTCTCGCAATTGTTTTGGTGCTTTTCATTGAATATTTTCCCTGCCGCACGTCGGCTAGAATCAGGCCGAACCCCGCAGCAACGGCGGCCATCACAAGGCATGGCGAGTTGAAAACCGTGATGGCGCTGCCGGTGGATCATCCGCAGTTTTTGGTGGATTCGGCGGTGCGTTTTCCCCGCTCTCCCAGCGGCACCAACGATGGTGTTTTCAACTTCCACTATCAACAGGTCCGTCGGTTGTTCGCTGCCGGCCTGACACGGGAGACGCATGGCCTTCTGCGCGCGCTTCAGGTGGATGGTGTGGCGGTGTACGACGGACGGAATAATTTTGAGGAAATGGCCCCCTATTTTTCGCTGCTGGAAAAATGGGACGGCGGTGCTCTATTGAAGGTGAATGATGTAATTGAGAGCAGGGAAAATACTGAAAAATGGAAGGCAATTGTTTCAAAAATCGGAGAGCGACCGGATTTTTCTGAATCGTTGGATTTTCCGGAAAACGCGGTGTTGTGGACCCCTGGGAATTGGCGCGTGCTGGACGATGGTGATCCTACGCATTGGAAGGGGATTTCCTATCAGTCGATGCGAGCGCCGGGATTTGTTTGTCGCGACCTGAGGGAGCAGTTCTTCGATGGGATTGATGCTCGTCCCTTGTCAGAAATCGCAAAAATCCACGTAAAAATGGCTGTTTTTGATGAGGACGTTACCTACGGACTCGCGCGTGTGCAGTGGCTGACGGAGGGAGATGACGGTTGGTCTCCAGAGAAGGCGGTGGAAAGTTTTGTGCGCACCGACGGACGGACGCGGATCGTCAGCTTCGACCTGAAAGGGAATCCCAATTGGCGTGGGGACGATGTGGTGACGGGTTTGCAGTTTGAATTTCTGACGACGCCGTTTCCGGGTCTGCGAATGACCGTGGATGAAATTCGTCTGGAGCCGTCGGAGCGATGACCGCGCCACGAAAAAAGCGTGAGAAATCCGCAAAATGGCCATGTCATTTTGAAAAATGCCAGAAACCGCCTTTTGCTGGTGGGGATCATCCGCCCGCGTGAAATCAATACAACTTCCATCCTGCATGTGCGACGGGAGATGGCGTTGGCGCAGCGGTGGGGCTGGGCGATGAGGTTACCGTTGGAGGCGGCGTGGGGCTGGCTGTTGCCGACGCAGTGGGCGAGGGCGTTTCGCTCGGTGATGGTGTCAGCGAATCCGTTGGTGACGGAGTGAGCGAGTCTGTCGGTGATGGCG
>JADZDZ010000091.1 GCA_020850785.1 Candidatus Sumerlaeota bacterium
CTGTGGCGCTGAATCGCCAGATTCACCTGATTCAGCGCCTTGTCGTAGGCGCCCGCGTCGATATGCTTTCGAAGCTCGCGTTCCCATTGGTCCCAGGAAACCTTCGCCGGTTGCGCGGCGCTCACTTGCAACTGACCACCAGTGCTGGTGATCGTCGGTGCGGGGGAGGGTCTGGGACTTGACGGCGATGATGCGGCGGTTTCCGCAGGCGCGGGATTCGGACTGAAGAGATACCTGTCACCGCTGCTCGCTGCGGATGCGACGGCGGTGGACAACACCGATGCCACGGAAGCGACAGCCGCGCGTGCCTCTGGCGCGGGAGCCTTCGTTGCCGCAGGGGAGGCCGCCGCCGCTGGCGCGATGACCGGGTTGGAAAATTCTTTCGGAATGTCGCCCTCCAGCCATTCCAGCGCGGACTTCGGCGGGGCGGGCAACACATCGCGGGCGAAGGCACGTTCCGCGATCAGGAGGCCCTGCTGCAATTTGCCGGCGATTCCCTGAAGTTCGCGTTCCTGAACGGCATTGCGCGAAAGTTCCTTCGAGCGATCGAACGAGGCCCGCGCGCCGGACCCATCACGCTGTGCCAACTGCGTGATTGCCTTGAAAAACCAGAGCAACGGATGGTTTGGCTGATACTCAAGCGCGGTATCCACTTCAAACATTGCAAGGTTGTAAAAATTTCGCTGATAAAGGTCCGACCAGTTGGCGACCAGTTTCAGGATGTCGGGTTGGTGGACGGATGCGCTCATGCGAAAGAGATTACCGAGGTTGTGAAAATTCATTCACAACGTGGTGCGGGACGCCATTGCGAAAATCGCTATTTTGCTGGACAATATGCAGTTGTCGGGGGATGGTAACACTGCACGGTAATTGCGTAGGCCATAAGGGAAAGCCTTAGGGAAGTGACAAGAGTTTCCGTGCGAGAGCGATGGACCTTCGAAAGTTTGTAGACAAAATTCGCGATTTGGGGCGAAAAGACGACGCTGCGGAGGCGCCGGGCATCGACCCCAACTATCTGGATGAGGAGGCGCCGCCGCCGTTCGGCGAAGCGCCGCCGAAGGAGATGCCCGCGAGCAGTTCCGCCGTTCCCTTCCAGCCGCAGCGCCCCGCCAACTCCGTGTATGCAACGCATCAGGGGGACTCCTTCTATGCGGCGCGGGCGGAGCACGTGAATCGCGTTCGTGAAATGTTCGGCGAATTTGGGACGCAGATTTCCTCCCACATCCTCACGCAGTCGCTGACGGAGGGTGGCGTGGGCCGGATCATCGTGAAGCTGGGCCTCGTCACAAGAGGTCGCGACGGCGCGGACCTTGCCCAGATCGAGAACTGGATTCTGAAGAACGGCGTGGAATCATTCCGCAAGGCGGTGGGCCTGCGCGCCGTTGACGCGCCGCAATCCGCCACTCCCGACAACCGTCGCGGCATTGCGCCCATCAGCGCCACGGGCACCAAAAGCGTCGGCGTGATCGTGAGGCCGCTGGATGACGAAGAGAGCCAGAACGCGCTTCGACGCGCGACACCCCGCACGTTTCCCATGCGCGATGCCAACCTTGTGCCCAACTCGCCAACCCACACGCAGAAGGTCACCGTGAAGCCGGTGAATCTTGCCGGCGGCCCAGCCGACGATTCCCCCGCCGGCGCGCCGGATGAGGGCGGTGCTCCCCAGCCCGGCGTGGATGAAACGCAGATTCAGCGCCCCTCCGGATTTCCCTTCAAGCCGAGGATGTAGGCGGGCGCATGTATAGACATCTATACAGACGTCAAAAGAATTTTCTCATCACGTCAAGGTAGAGCAGCGTCAGCGAGATTCCCGCGCTCATGCCGAGCAGGAACATCGCGGCGAGCCGCACATTCTCCCCATTCCGCGACGACTCCAGCCGCTGCAGGCGGCGATGCAGCTCCTCGATCTGCGCATCGCGGGCGCTGTCGCGGCGCGCAACGTCGATGACATCCGCCCCCTCCGGTTGTTTTTCCTCTTCGGGTTTCATCATGCCCCCGCCGTCATGACCTTCGCGCGCGATTGAATCAACTGCGCCGCGATGGACACCGCGATTTCCTCCGGCGTGATGGAATGAATGTCCAGCCCCGCGGGGCAAACCACGCGCCCCACCTGCGCATCGGTGAAGCCGCCGTCCTTCAGGTTTTTCTTCAGGATCGCCCATTTCCCGCGGCTGCCGACCATCGCGATGTAGGGCGCGTCCGTGGCAAGCAACTGACGCAGGCAAACCTCGTCGCCGCCGTGGCCGCGCGTGACGACCACGCAGAACGTGAGCGGCGTCACCGTCACTTTTTTCGTCAGGTCACCATAGTCGCAGAACACTGTTTCCACGCCGGGGAAGCGCTCGTTGTTTGCGAAATGTTCGCGATCATCAACCACCGTGATGCGAAATTCCAATCCCTCGCAAACGCGCGAAAGCGCCTTGCTGATGTGACCACCACCGCAAATCAGAAGTTTGTAATCGGGCATCACCGGCTCCACATACAGCGTCAGTTCGCCGCCGCATAGCATGTCAATTTCGTCTACATTCTTCGCCTTGATATCAACGCGTACCACCTGCGGTTTCATCGTGCGCATCACATCGCGCGCGGCGAAGATCACGTCCGCCTCCACGCAGCCTCCGCCGATCGTTCCAAAAAGTTCCAGGCGGTCGCTCACCAGCATCTTCGCGCCCGCCTTCCGCGGCGTGCTCCCCACGGTCTCAACGATGGAAACCACCGCCATGCGCTTTCCGGCGCGCGACCATTCCAGCACTTTTTCGTAGAAACGAATGTTCATGTCACCAACCACAAGGCTCCGCGATACACATCTTCAGGTTGCCCGGTTTCCGCCGCAACGAAACATACGTCTCTTCAGACGTGGAAACATATCCTTCCGGGGAGCACGCCTCATGCGGCGGTCGTCGGTTGTCCTGTGGAGCGCGTTGCTCCTGGCTGGTTCCATTCACGCCATGGCGATGGATGCGGAGGTTGATTGCGCGCACGCGCCCGCCCCCTTTGATGACGCAACCGGCGCGAACCCCGACCACATTCCCGCGCTGCAACAAGTGGACATCGAACACATCCGTCTGGAAATGGACTTTCCCGGCCTTGAAACCAAGTCCGCATCGGTTGTGGAAACGATCATTTTCAACGCCCCGTGGGAGCCGCGCAGCGACCTGACCCTGAATGCGAGCGGCCTCGACATTCAAGGGATCGAGCGCCTTGACGACAGCGCACTGTCAATCACGCAGTCGCCGGAGGTGAAGGAGTTCGGCACGCGCGAGGGGCTGGAGTTCTTCACCACCGACGACAAGTTGCACATCCATTTTCCCACGATGATCGCGCAGGGCGAACGCGCCGCGATCCGCATTCGCTACACCATTCACGACTGCAGGGATGGATTGTTCTGGAAGGAACCGCTTCCCGGCGATCCCGATCCGCGCTGGGAGGTCTGGTCGCAGGGCGAGGCCGAATCCAACCGCCACTGGTTTGCCGGCCACGATTATCCCAACGACCGCTTCACCAGCGAAATCATCGCGCGTGTTCCCCAGCCAAACGTCGTGTCCGCCGCCGGGGCGCTGGTTGCGCGCCGCGACAACGACGATGGAAGCGCCACCTTCCATTGGCGCATGGAACAGAGCCACGTGAACTACCTCGTCACGCTGGTCATCGGCCAGTTCGACGTGCGCCGCGAGGATTTCAACGGTGTGCAGCTTGAGTATTACGTGCCTCCCCAGCGCGCCGCCGATTCAGAGCGCAGCTTCGCGAAGACGAAGGAAATGATGGCTACCTTCAGCAGGCTGTTTGACGAGCCGTTTCCCTATCCCCGCTATGCGCAGATTGTCGTTCGCGATTTTTCCGCAGGCGGCATGGAGAACGTCACCGCAACCACGCTGGCACAACGCGCCATCGTCGGCGAGGCATGCGCGAAGTACGCGGCGCAGTGCAACGGCCGGGCGGAATCGCTGATTGCCCACGAGCTTGCGCACAGTTGGTTCGGCGACCTGATCACCTGCCGCAACTGGAGCCACCTGTGGCTCAACGAGGGGTGGGCCTCCTACGCGCAGGCGCTGTGGGCGGAGGCATCCTGCGGCAGGGAGGAGTATGAGTACGGCATCTGGAACCGCCGCCGCGACGTCGCCGGGACCGATCCGCTCGATTCGAAGCAACCCCTCGTCTTCCGCCGTCCCACCAATGCCGAGGAGATGTTTGATTTCAACGAATCCGCTGTCTATACAAAGGGCGGTTTCATCCTCCACATGCTGCGGCGCAAACTTGGCGATGAGGCATTCTGGAAGGGAACGCGCGCCTACATAGACGCGCACAAGAATCAGGTTGTGGAGACGGACCAGTTCCGCACCGCGCTGGAATCCGCCAGCGGCGTCGATCTGGAGGCGTTCTTCCGCCAGTGGTGCGAGCGCCCCGGCACGCCACCCGTTCAGGTGTCGCTCGACTACGACGCCCGAAGTCGGCAGGCGATCATCACCGTGGAGCAGACAGGAAAGCTGTCCGACGAATCCCCCGCCTTCTCCGGCACGATGAAGTTTTTCCTCAAGTCACAATCGGGCGAAGTGCTGGAACGCACCTTCGACGTTTTCCAGCGCAAGCACACCTTCAGCATTCCGCTTGATCGCATGCCATCGGCGTTCGCCGCCGACCCCGACGCGGCGTTCCTCATGGACCTCACGCTGAAGGCGCCGACGAACGTGCTGCGCGACAGCATGCGAAGCGCGCCAACGGTGATTGGTCGCTGCGACGCCATCCATGCCTACGCGCGCACTGCGGGCGGCATGGCCGTTGGTCCGCTGCGGGAGATCGTCGCGGATGCGGAACTGTTCCACGGCGATCGCGTGGAGGCAGCCCTGGCGCTCGGCAGTATCAGCGACAACGCCGCTGCTGCCGCGCTGGTGGCCCTCGCGAAGGAAATGAACGCGAAGGCACCGGAGGAAACCGACTGGCGCGTGCGCGAGGCGATCGCGAAGGCGCTTGGCGCACACAAGGGAGCGGACGTCACCGCGACGCTCGTTGCGCTGCTCGGCGATCGGTCCGAACCGGTGGCCGCCGCAGCCGCCGCCTCCCTGGGCACCACCAGCGACGCCGAATCGGAGCAGGCGCTTCTGCGCGCGATGGAACGACGCGGCGAAAACGAACGAATCGCGATCGCCGCGATGGGTGCGCTGGCGAAGCGCCGCAGCGACGCCGCCCTTCCCGCCATCATCGCGCTGACCGGGCCGGATGTTTCCCACTACGGCAATCGCGTTCGCGCCGTGAACACGCTGGCGGAATTGCTGGAGGATCGCAATGCGCAGGAAAACAGCGACGCCGCGCGACGCGTGATGGAGCTTGCCACCGGCGAGCCCCGTCGTCAGGTGCGCCTTGCCGCCATTCGTGCCACGGGGCGCGCGAAGCTCAAACCGGCGATCCCCATGCTTCAGCAACTTGCGGGAAAGGCCGACGACGAGGCGCTCGCCACCGCCGCCAAAAACGCCATCACCGCGATCAATGACAAGAGCGGCACGCGCGAGGACGTGAAGGCGCTGGAGGAGAAGCTCAACGCGCTGGAATCACGGATTAACACGATGCAGAAGGAACGCGGTTCCGCTTCACCACCCAGTGGCAAACGAAGAAGATTCCTTGGAATCTTCTAGCAGCACATCAAGGAGGGCTGCTTCGTGAGGTATCCCAGCGTCGGCAATGTTCGTCCCGGCAAATACAAATCCCTGTTCGATTTTCTGTTCGGAATCCGCACGGGATTCGGCGAAAGCGGCACGACCATCCACATCGCCTACGCCGCCGCCACACGCGCGCGGAGGAACTGGATACTCCCCGGCCTGCTGGGGCTGATGACGCTCGCGGCGACGCTGCTGCTCGGGATCAAGGGGATCGAAATGCCCTATCTGATCAGCCGCATCATCCTCATTGATTATCTGATCTTCTTCTTCGGGTGGGTCTGCGGCTGGAGCGCCGCCTCGCGCTGGCGCAATGATCGCGAGTTTCTGGAGGAACTGGTCATCACCAACCAGCGCCCCGCCATCATTGGAAACCTGCTTTTCGCCGGCTACCTTTCCGTATGGTTTCGCATTCTTGTGGTGATGGCCGTCGTGGAGATCATCTGGTGCTCCTTCACCACGGCGCTCAATCTGGACCTTCTCTCAAGACCGGCGATGGATTGGTTTCACGTGATTGTCCTGGGATTCCTCCCCATGGTCGTCACCATTAGCCTGCTCGCGTGGTTCCATCTGGAAACGTTGCGCATTTCATACTGGATGTTTGCGATTCCCTCCCTGTCGCAGGTCAGTCTGCGTACTCGCGCCCTTGTGAATCTCATCATCACGGGATTCTACGTCGGCATCCTGACCGGGATTGGATCGGTCGTTACGGGGGTGTTTTCGATATTTGGGGCGCTTCTGTTTGGATTGATGGGACAAGCCGGCCCCAAGGTGCCTCTTGATCATCCAACCGTGGGGTTTTTCATCGGCAGCATTCCCGGTATCCTGGTCGTCATCTCCTGCAAACGCTTCATTGTCACCTTGTATGAGACCGCCTTCTGGCGCATCTACATGCTCTATTGCTGGTATGGCGCCGCAGAGAAAGTTCACCCTCCCGCGTATCCCGTTTCGTTGCAGCAGCACGTGCAACCCTGGATCAATTTCCTTCAGCAGGAGGAGGCGCAGATCGCCGCCGGCCTCACAAAGAACGACGCCGCAGGCGCCCCGGCCGGAGGACATTCCATCACGCCATGAACCTCGCTTATTTCCTTCTGGAGAAAGCAATCGGGATTCGCGCGGGCCTTGGCAGTGGACGCGAACTGTCCCGATTTCAAATCCGGCGACACCTTCGCCGCCCGCAGAACTGGCTGCTGCCGGGCGTATTGGGCGTCACCATGATGGTTGGGAATTTTTATCTTCTTGCTTGGACTGGTGAATTTCTCGGTTATA
>JADZDZ010000092.1 GCA_020850785.1 Candidatus Sumerlaeota bacterium
CGCGGCAGGTGCAGGTGGGGACGAACTGGACGTGCAACCTGCGCTGCAATTTCTGCCGGCTGACGCTTGAGAGCACACAGAAAATTTTCAAGGCGCTTCCGCCGAGGGAACTGGAAATCAGCGACAAGGTTTTCCAGCACGTGATCGACCTGATGCCGTATCCGGAAATGATGACGCTGACGCCGCTGGGGGAACCGATGCTTTACAGCAAGTTCGGGCGGCTGCTGGAGCGGCATCGCGAGATCGGCAGCAACAACCTGTCGATGACGACGAACGCGAACATCATCACCGACGAACGTGCGCGCATGTTGGTGGAAGGTGGCATGGCGCACATGTTCGTGAGCGTCGATTCGAGCGATGCGGAGGTGTACGCGGGGATGCGCGTGCGCGGCGATCTGGCGAAGGTGGAGGCGGCGCTGGATGCGATCAACCGTTGGAAGGAGAAGCTGAATTCAAAGCTGCCGGAGATGACGCTGGCTTCCACGTTCATGGAGCGCAACGTGCGCCAGATGCCGGACCTGCTGGGATTCGCGAAGCGCCACGGGTTCCGGGCCTACAGCATCCAGTTGATGGAGACGGAGAACAAGGAGTTGGAGGGTGAGTTTCTCGGCCACCACATTCCGCTCGCGAAGGAAATGCTGCTGGAGACGCTGAAGCGCGCGGAGGGGAGCGGCGTCGAGGTGCGCCTGACGATCGCGCTGCGCAACCTGCTGACGGCGTCGCTGTCACCGAGCGAATGGAAGAAGATCACGGCGCACACGGAAGGAGTCGCGGGCGAGGCGGTCAACGACGGGGACAGGCTTCCGGGCCAGTATTCGACGAAGGGGAAGACGCTGATCGAGAAGTGCCATTATCCGTGGTATTTCCTGTTGATTGACACGGATGGCGACTGCCGCCCCTGCTGCTGGGCGGGAAGCAGCTACGGAAACCTGAACACGATGGGTTTCGACGAGATTTGGAATGGGAAGCGCATCGTGGGGACGCGCCGGGATTTTCTTGCGAACCACATTCCGCTCGGTTGCCAGGGGAAACATTGCCGCGTGGACCTTGAGCACCACGGCACCCTTGAAAAGAGCGCGCTCCACAACGTATAGACATCTATACATGATCAAGGAAGGAAAATGAAATTCTCCCCCGGCCCCCTGGACGGACTGGTCATCATAGAGCCGCGCGTGTTCGCGGATTCGCGCGGGTTCTTTCTTGAGTCGTACCGGCGCGACCTGTTCGACGCGAACGGGATTCATTGCGACTTCGTGCAGGACAACCATTCGCGCTCGCGGAAGGGGACGGTGCGCGGATTGCATTTTCAATCGAAGCCGGGGCAGGCGAAGCTGATCCGCTGCACCGCAGGGATGATCTGGGACGTGGTGGTGGACATTCGCGCGGGATCGTCCTCCTTCGGGAAGTGGTTTGGGATCGAACTGAGCGCGGAAAACAGCAGGATGCTCTTCATCCCCGTTGGCTTCGCGCATGGCTTCGCGGTGCTGAGCGACGAGGCGGACGTGCAGTACCAGTGCAGCGCATACTACGATGCGAAGACGGAGGCGGGGTTTCGCTGGAATGATCCGGAGGTGGGCGTGGATTGGCGCACGAGCGATCCGATCCTGAGTGAGCGCGACCAGACGAGTCCCTCCTTTGCGGAGCTTCGTGCGCGCATCGAAGGAGGCCGCGAATGAAGACGGTGTGCGTGAGTCCGGCGCGCTTCGGCAGCCAGCGCCTGCCGGGAAAGCCGATGATGCCGCTGCGGGGGCGCCCCATGATCGAATGGGTGATCGAGGCTGCGCGAAAGTTTACGGTGGTTGATGAAATCCTTGTGGCAACGGATCATGAAAAGATCGTGGCGGCGGCGCGCGAGGTGGGCGCGGAGGCGGTGCTGACCGATCCGGAGCTTCCTTCCGGCACGGATCGCATCCACGCGGCGATGCACGGACGCGAGGGGGACGTGATCATCAACCTGCAGGGGGATGAGCCGGGAATGCCGGGTGAAACGGTGACGCGCGCACACGCGGCGCTGCTGGCGGGCGGCGCCGATGTGGCGACGGCGTGCGTGCCGATTTATCACCGGGAGGATTTTGAATCGCCGAACGTGGTGAAGGTTGTTCGCGGGGAAGGTGATCGCGCCCTTTACTTCAGCCGCGCACCGATTCCATCGCTGGCGCGACGCTCTGCGGAGGAATTGGGCGCGCCGGGTGCGCTCTTCGGCCACAAACATCTGGGTCTGTATCTCTACCGTCGCGATGCGCTTACGCGGTTTTGCACGCTGCCTCCATCGAAGCTGGAGCAGACGGAGAAACTTGAGCAGCTTCGGATGCTGGAAAACGGAATGACGATCGTGTGTGTCACCAGCGCCAGCGACAGCGTGGGTGTTGATGTGGCGGAGGATGTCAAGCGTGCGGAGGATTTCCTTGGGCGGCTTTGATTTCCCCGGCATTCATTTCATCAATTCCGATTTCGGAATTGGCCGCATGTCCTCCTGAGGCCTGACTGCACGAGATGTCCGCCGACTATCCAGAATTTGCCATCCCCGATGAGGACGCGCCTGCGCCGCCACCGCCGCGGCGCAGCGTGATGGATTGGCTTCCCGTGCTGGTCACGGCGCCGTTCCTCGTGCTGTTCCTTGCGACAGTGATGCCGCGCCTCGGCGTTCCCTTTGAGCTTGAGTGGAACGAGGGGCAGGCGGGGGAGCAGGCGTGGCGGTTCGCCCACGGCATGGCGTTGTATCCATCGCCGGAGCAGAACTGGGTGCCGTACATGTATGCGCCGCTGTATCACATGGTGTGGGGCGCGGTGATGAAGCTGACGGACGTGCACACGCTGGGGCTGGGGCGGATGATTTCCTTCCTCGCCAGCATCGCGACGGCGATGGGCGTGTTCATGATTGTGTGGGACCGCGCGCGCCGTGCGGTTCCGCCGCTGTTCGCCGCGTTTCTCTACTTCGCGTTCTTCAAGCCGAGCGGTTACTGGTACGACCTTGCGCGGGTGGATTCGCTGGCCTTCGCGTTGTGCGTGTGGGGGATGTATTTGACGTTGAAGGAGCGCGTTGCGGCCTGGGAGGGAGTGTTGGGGCTGGTGGTGCTGCTGCTGGGGACGCTCACGAAGCAGACGGTGGCGCCGGTGGCGCTGTACTGCGGGGCCGCGATGATCTTCAAGAGTCCGCGGGCGCTGCTCTTCGGCGGTGTGCTGGTGGCGCTGCTGTCGGCGAACTTCCTGATTTGGTTCCAGCGGGATGGAAACGATGAGTTCATCAAGTATGCCTACACGAACGCGCTGAAGCATATCGCGCGGCCCGCAGTGTATTTTCCGAAGGCGCAGCACCCGACGGAGTTCATGGCGGAGGTTCCGGAGCCGAAGGGCACGGTTCAGGTGGTCGGGCACTACCTCCACAACTGGCGCACCTTCGGCGCACCGGACGTGTGGCGCGAATGCGGACGCCATGTGTGGATATTGCTCGCGATCATCACGTTGTGGGTTGTTGCGGCGCTGTGCCGGCGACGACTGCCCAACGGATGGGTTTACATTCCGCCCTCGCTGGCGCTGGCGCTGGGGGGCATGGAGGGCTACGCAAAATTCGGCGGGTTCATGAACAACTTCCTGCCGCTGTTCGTGTGCGTGGCGATGCTTGCGGGGTTGGCGTTGGCGGAACTGCGCGCAACGCTGGGGGCTTCGCGGCCGGCGCTGTTCGGCGGATTGTTCGGCGCGGCGCTGCTGCTGCAGTTGCTGCAGCCGTGGGGTGTGCCAAAGGTCTCCAACGACGCTTCCAACTATGAGTTGTTAAGACGCATCTACGACCAGCCGCGTCGCCAGCAGGTGATGGATTACGCGCGAGGGTTGTCCGATGATGAGAAGGCGCGGCAGGCGGGTGCGCCGACGCCGCCGGGGCTGGCGATCAGCGAGGGCGTTCCCTTCGCGACGAAGCTGGCGTATCACCTGCGGCGGTTCCTTGCGCCGGGGCTGGCGTTCTTTCCTGCGGACCAGTGGCCTGCGGAATCATCGCAGCGCGCCTACGAATCGTTGATGCACTTCCTCGTGAGGAAGCGCGAGCAGGGCGAGGCGGTGCTGATCGTTCATCACCAATGGTACGGGATTATTTCGGGGCATCCAATGGCGTTAAATGCGGACATGGTGCGTTGTGCCCAGTGGGCGGGCGATCCGGTGCCGCCGCAGATGGGCGCCGTGGCGAGCAGCGGTGTCTATACATGGATGATCGTGAATTCGCCGGTGTTGCAGTATGATTGGATTCCGGAGGAGTTGCGACGGCCATTGGATGAGAACTACGAGCAATTCGGGCCGATTCCATTTCTGGACACGTTGATGGCGGAGGGTGCGCTTGTGCCGCTGACGGGGGCGGAACAGCGGCCGTCGGTGGCTTATCGGCTGCGCGGGTCTGACAGCCAGATTCTTGACGGCAAGGTTTTCGAAATGGGTGGGATGGCGACACCGGCTCCCACCGCGACGGATGCGGCGCAAACCCCCTGAACCTTGAAGCAAAGCCATCGCGGATGGGGTTGGACCGCGTTCGGCACTATTCTGGCTCCCTGTTGTCGCCGAGCCTCAAGCGCTCATATTTTCTCTTTTCATTCGCCAAGGTAATTCGGGAGCCGCCGTATGCGTCGTCAAGTCGCTGGTTCAATGGGTAGAATCAACCCTCGTCTGAGGAAAATGCCACTGTTACGTGCTCTAGCCACAGCCTTTGTCATCACTGGTGGGGTCACTTTTGCCCATGCGGCGCCCGGCGGGGGGGGTGCCCCCGGCGGCACACCGCCGCCACCGCCTGAGGTTTCCTACATGGTTGTGGAGCCTCGCACGGTGCCCGTGAATTCGGATTTTCTGGGCATGCTGGAGGCCTCCCGCGTCTCGGAGGTGCGCGCGCGCATCGAGGGCTTCATCAAGGAGCGCACCTTCAAGGAAGGTGACGTGGTGAAGGAGGGTCAGGTGCTCTACCGCATTGATCCGGATTCCTTCGAGGCGGACGTGGAGATCGCGAAGGCGCAGGTGCAGGAGGCGGAATCGCAGGTGCGCTGGGCGGAGAGCGAGGTGAAGCGCCTGGATTCGGTGAAGGACATCGGTGCGGTTTCGCAGGGTGACATTGACAAGGCGGCGGCGCAGCTTGATCAGGCGCGGGCGAACCTGCGGCGCACGCAGGCGGACTTGTCGAAGGCGGAACTGGAACTGAGCTACACGGAGGTGAAGTCGCCCAGCGATGGCATCGTGGGAACGACGGTCCGCGATGTTGGTGCGCTGGTTGATTCCGGCGACAAGGGCCTGCTGACGCAGGTGTGGCGCGTTGATCCGATCTACCTCAACTTCGGCGTCAGCAGCCGCCAGTACCTTCAGTGGAAGAAGGACGTGGCTGCGGGTGCAATCATCGTGGAGAAGGATGGGGCGACGAGCGTTGAGATCATCCTGCAGGACGGGACGACCTACCCAATTCGCGGGAAGCAGAATTTCGAGGACCCGACGATTGATCCCGGCACGGGCTCGATCAAGGTGCGCGCGGAATTTCCAAACGCGGAGCGGCGGTTGAAGCCGGGCGAATTCGTGAAGGTCCGCGTGACGGGCTGGCAGCGCCCCAACACCATCACGATTCCGCAGCGCGCCGTCAGCCAGTCGCCACAGGGCGCGTCGGTGATGATCATCGGCGAGGGGAACAAGCTGCAGCCGCGCCCGATCACGGTGGGCTCCACGCTGGGCGGCGGAAAAGAATACGTCGTCACCAGCGGCCTTGAGAAGGGGGACAAGGTGATGGTGGACGGCTTCATGAGATTTCCCGGCACCGTTGTGAATCCGGTGCTGCTGGATGAAACGAAGGGTGGAACGCCGGACAAGTCGCAGCAGGCAAGTGCGGGCGCTCCCGCGGCGACGAAGAAGGACTAAACACACCTCATGATTTCAAAGTTCTTCATCGACCGACCGATCTTCGCGTCGGTTCTTTCGATTCTCATCTTCATCATCGGTTTGGCGTCCATTGTGTCGCTGCCGATTGCGCGCTTCCCGGAAATCACGCCGCCCACGGTGCAGATTTCCGCGGTGTACCCCGGTGCGAATGCGGAGACGGTGGCGGAATCGCTGGCGGCTCCCATTGAACAGGAACTTTCCGGCGCGAACAACCTGCTGTACTTCCAGTCCTACAGTTCCAACGACGGCAGCCTTCGCGTCACGGCGACCTTCGAAATCGGGAGCAATATCGACCTGAATGCGGTGGAAGTGCAAAACCGCATGAAGCGCGCGGAGCCGCGGCTTCCGCAGGAGGCAATTCGTCAGGGCATCACCGTGACGAAGTCCTCCACGAACATGTTGCTGGTGGCGGCGGTGAAGTCCACCAATCCCCATCACGACAACCTGTTCCTAAGCAACTATGCGACGATCAACATGCTGGACACGATCCGTCGTGTGCCGGGCATTGGTGATGCCACGGTCTTCGGCGGGGCGGACTATTCGATGCGCATCTGGATCAACCCGGACCTGTTGTCGTCCAAGGGGTTGACGATCACCGATGTGTCGGAGGCGATTCGCGAACAGAACGGTCTCTATGCGGCGGGGCGCATCGGCGCGGCGCCGACGGATGAGCCGGTGGAACTGACGATCCCCGTCGTCACGAGGGGGCGGCTGCAAAGCCCGGAGGATTTCAAGAAGATCGTCCTTCGCGCAAATCCCGACGGCACGTTCCTGTATCTTGAAGATGTTGCGCGGGTGGAGTTGAGTTCGCAGAGCTTCGACCTGATTGGCCGCCAGGATGGCGTGCCGACGACGTTCATCCTGACGTACCTGAAGCCCGGCGGAAATGCGCTGCAGGCGGCGCGCGACGTGATCAGCACGCTGGATCAATTGAAGGCGAACTTCCCGGAGGGGATGACGTACGAGGTTCCCTACGACACGACGCCGTTCATTCGCATCGCGATTGAGGAAGTGGCAAAGACGTTCGGCGAGGCGATCGGCCTCGTGACGCTGGTGGTGCTGCTGTTCCTCGGCACCTGGCGTGCGACACTGATTCCGCTGCTGGCGGTGCCGGTTGCCATCATCGGCACGTTCAGCGGGATGCTGTTGCTGGGCTTTTCGATCAACTCGCTTACGCTGTTCGGGTTGGTGCTGGCCATTGGCATCGTGGTGGACGACGCGATTCTGGTGGTGGAGAACGTGGAGCGCATCATGCACGAGGAGCACCTGCCCGTGCGCGAGGCCACGATCCGCGCGATGGAGCAGGTGAGCGGTCCCATCATCGCGATCGTGCTGGTGTTGTGCTCCGTGTTCCTTCCGGTCGGGTTCCTTGGCGGGCTGACGGGGGAGCTTTATCGCCAGTTCGCGGTGACGATCGCGATCAGCGTGTTCATCTCCGGCGTTGTGGCGCTCACGCTCAGCCCGGCGCTCTGCACGCTGCTGCTGAAGCCGCAGCAGAAGAAAATGTTCATTTTCCGCTGGTTCGACTCGGCGTTTGAATGGTTCACGCGCGGCTATTCAAAGGCAATCCGCGAGATGATTCGCTTCGGCATCGTGACCATGTTCATCTTCGGTGTGATGCTGTACGGGACATGGCATTTGTTCCAGACACGTCCCAGCGGTTTCATTCCGCAGGAGGATCAGGGGTACCTGATTGTTGCCGTTTCGCTGCCGCCGGGGGCCTCCATGAGCCGCACGCTTGAGGTGGTGAAGGAGGTGGAGGATTTCATGAAAGCGCAGCCGGAAGTGCGCAACGTGGTCGCACTGGTCGGCATGGACCTGCTGGCGGGATTCTCGCCAAGCACGAACGGGGCGGTGATGTTTGTTCCGCTCAAACCGTGGGACCAGCGCCCCGGTCCGCAGCACCACGTTGATGCGATCGTGCACCGCGCGTTCGCAAAGTTTGGCGGCATGAAGGAGGGCTTCGCACTCTTCATCAATCCGCCACCGGTGCAGGGCCTTGGGTTCCGTTCCGGTTTTGAGTACCAGCTTGAGAATCGCGCGGGGGATTCCCCCGCGGGGCTTGCGGCACAAACGAACAAGCTGATCGGGGCAATCAGTGCCATGGAGGCCGATGGAAAGACGCCAAAGCATCCGCAGATTTCGCGGCCCAATGGCATCTTCAACGTGGGGCTTCCCCAGTTGTACGTCGACCTTGATCTGGAGCGCACAAAGCTGCGCGGCGTGCCGGTGAGCACCGTCTATACAACGCTGCAGGCGCTGCTCGGCTCTCTCTACATCAACGACTTCGTGAAGTTCGGCCGCATCTACCGGGTGCAGATTCAGGCGGATGCGCCCTACCGCAAATCCGCCGACGTGATCGGCAAGCTGTATGTGAAGAATGTGCGCGGGGAAATGGTGCCGGTTTCGGAGCTTGTTACCACGCGCATGCAGGCGGGCCCGAACGTGATCAGCCGTTTCAACGGATTCCCCTCCGTGCAGATCACGGGCGAAACGGGACAGGGCTACAGTTCGGGCGAAGCGATCAAGGTGATGGAGGAAATCTCCAAGAAGACGCTCGATCCCGGCTATGCGTTTGAATGGAGTGGTTCATCGTACCAGGAAATTCGCGCGGGCAAGCAGGCGCCGTACATTATCGCATTCGGCCTGCTGATCGTGTTCCTCGTGCTGTGCGGATTGTACGAACGGTGGAGCCTGCCGGTGGCGGTGATGCTGGGCATCCCCAGCGGCGCCTTCGGTGCCATCATCGCGATCACGCTGCGGGGAATTCCAAAGGACATCTACTTCCAGGTGGGCCTGCTGACGCTGATCGGTCTCGCGGCGAAGAACGCCATTCTGATCGTGGAATACTCCGCAGTGCTGAAGGAATCAGGCATGGCAACCGTGGAGGCGGCGGTGGAGGCGGCGCGAGTGCGTCTGCGCCCCTTCATCATGACGTCCATGGCGTTTGTGCTGGGCGTGACACCGCTGGTCATCGCGGAAGGCGCCGGCGCTGCGGGCCGTCATTCCATCGGCACCGGCGTCATCGGAGGCATGATCGCGGCGACGTTCCTCGACATGTTCTTCGTGCCGCTCTTCTTCGTGATCGTGCAGTGGTTGAGCGAGACGCGTTCGCGCTGGCGCAGCAAGCGGGGGCTTCCCCCGATCGAGCATCACCATGCGCGCAAGCACACGCCAATCCACGGCCCTGTGCACGAGGCGGAACATTCCGGCGATGGCCACGTAATCCCGGAGGAAAGCGGCCCGATGGTGGCGCCGATGCCGCCGGAGCCAAAACCGACAAAGTAAACAAGTCCGGGCGCGGTTTTCGAACCGCGCCCGAATTCTTTTTAGGGCGTGGGATTGCTTTTCGTGGCGTGGGCGTCCCGCCAATGCATTTGCTTTTGAAAGGGGATTATACAAAGAGATGGATGAGATGGACGAGGGGGGTGGATGTTTTCGGAGGTTACGAAATGATCCAGAGGCTGCGAGGGCGGGACGCCCTCGCCACGAAAGAAGCGCCCCGAAAGCCCATGGTGGCCCATCTCACTGTGCTTTTCTTGCGAGACGGGATCATTTGCAGGCCTTGATCAGTGCTTGTCCGGGAAGGTTTGGACCGGCGGATTGTGAACCGGATGGATGAGGCTGCAGGTGTTTGTGTGGAACAATAGTTTTGCCGGGAGTCCCTATTTTTCCCCGCCGCCCCACCCCTGTTGACAGGGCGGCCCCCCTCGTACGTTAATTCCCGTCCGCGCGGCGGAACGTCCGTGCGTCCATCAAAAGCCCCAAGGGACGGGGCCTTATCGTTGAAAGAAACCTAAAACAATGAGCATTGCAAACCTTCCCAAGCACCCTCTCGCAGGTACAACCATGTCTGGCGCCGAAATGGTGATCCAGGTTCTTGCGGACGAAGGCGTGGACGTCATTTTCGGATACAGCGGTGGCGCGATCCTGCCAACGTATGATGCGATCTTCCGCCACAACGCGAATCCGAACAAGGTCGGGAAGGACATTCGATTGATCGTTCCTGCGAATGAGCAGGGGGCGGGCTTCATGGCGGCGGGTTATTCGCGCGCGTCGGGCAAGGTGGGGACGTTTCTGGTGACCTCCGGCCCCGGGGCGACGAATTGCGTGACGCCGATTCGCGACTGCATGGCGGATTCGATTCCCGTGGTGTTGATCTGCGGGCAGGTGCCGCGGGCCGCGATGGGAACGGATGCGTTTCAGGAGGCGCCGGTGTTCAACATCATGAGCGCCTGCGCGAAGCACTGTTTTCTGGTGCTTGATCCCGACAAGTTGGAGGAGACGATCCGCAGCGCCTACGAGATCGCCCGGAGCGGGCGTCCCGGCCCCGTGGTGATTGACCTTCCGAAGGACATCCAGAACTGGTCGGGCCAGTACAAGGGTTCGGGTTCGCTGCAGTTCCGTGGCTACGAGCGGCGCGTGGAGAACCTGAACAACTCGCGCCTGTCGGAGAAGCGCGCGGCGCAGTTCTTCCAGATGCTGGGGCAGTCGGACCGCCCGCTTCTGTACGTGGGTGGCGGCGTGATCGCGAGCGACGCGTCGGCGGAGCTTCGCGAGTTTTCACAGCGGTTCCAGATTCCCGTGACGACCACGCTGATGGGCATTGGCGCGGTGGACGTGAATGATGGGCTTTCGCTGCACATGCTGGGAATGCACGGCACGGCGTACGCGAACTATGCGGTGGAAGACTGCGACATGCTGATCGCGGTGGGTTCGCGCTTTGATGATCGCGTGGCGGGGAAGGTGAAGGACTTCGCCCCCAGCGCACGCTACATCGCGCACATCGACATCGATGCTGCGGAAATCGGCAAGGTGAAGGCGGTGGATTGGTCGCACGTGGGCGACGCGAAGTCGTCGCTGCGCAGCCTGCTGGAATACGGCAAGGGCTTCAAAAAGGATTTCAGCCGGTGGACGAAGAGCGTGGCGGAGCTTCGCAAGAATCATCCGCTGGACTATGATCGTTCCGGCAAGTTTATCCAGCCGTACTACGTGATGGAAATGCTGAGCGAGGTGACGAACGGCGAGGCGATCATCGCGACGGGCGTGGGCCAGCACCAAATGTGGGCGGCGCAGTACTACAAGTACAAGCATCCGCGCACGTGGCTGACGTCGGGTTCGATGGGAACGATGGGCTTTGGCCTTCCTGCGGCCATCGGGGCGCAACTGGCGGTGCCGGAGCGCACGGTGATCGACGTGGACGGCGACGGTTCGCTGCGCATGAACCTTGGTGAATTGGAAACCGCGACGACCTACAACATCCCGGTGAAGGTGCTGCTGTTGAACAACATGGGTGACGGCATGGTGCGCCAGTGGCAGAAGATCATGTTCGACAAGCGTTTCGCAGGCACGGACAAGTCGCTGCACCAGAAGGACTTCGTGAAGGCGGCGGAGGCGGACGGCTACAAGTGGGCGCGGCGTGTGACGAAGAACGAGGACGTGAAGGAGGCGCTTCGCGAGTTCGTGAACTTCGAGGGCGCGGCCCTGATCGAAATCATGATCGATCCCGACGCCTGCGTGTGGCCGATGGTGGGCCCCGGCAAGAATTACAAGGAAATGATGACGGGTGAATGGATCAAACCGCGCACTGCGGTTGTCCCACAGAAGGTTGAGCCGGTGAAGGCGGACCTGTTTTAAGGAACATATTTCCCCCCCCGAGGCGGGGCTGGAAGGATGATTTATGCGGCGTCGTGGTTCTTTTGAACTTCTGGTGGTGGCTGGTTTGTTGGTGGGGGCGTGTGCGGCAGCGCCGCTTTCGGCCCGTGCGGATGCGCCTGCGGGAAAGTCGCTTGGCGCGATCACGGTTCCCGGCGTTCCCGTCTACTATTACAACGGTGACACCCGCATCGACCTGGTGGTGGCGCTCGATGAGCTTCACGTGAAGGACGGCACCGTTGCCAGCGGCACGGTGATCGCGCGGTCGGCGGCGGAGGCCGATGCGCTGGACGCAGGGCTGAAGGCGAAGGCGACGCCGGCCGGCGGTGATGGCAATGAGTACTTCCTGCGGCTGGAGGCGAACTCGAACGTTTCGTCGCTGGAGGAGAATGCGTCGGCATTGGCGGCGGGGCGCTTCGGCGTGCGGCAGGTGCGCGCGGTGGCCTACAGCAGCGAGGATTCGGCGCGCGAGCTTTCCGACAAGCGCATCATCACGAATGAATTCGCGGTGAAGCTGACGGGCGGGCAGGACATCGAGGCGCTGGCGAAGAAGTATGGCGCGACGGTGCGCGAGAAGGTTTCCTACAGCCCGGACACGTACATTCTTGCGACGGACGGCGCGGAGTTGCTGTCGGCGCTGAATGCGGCGAATGCCATCAGGGAAACAGAACCGGGCATCGCGTTCTCAACGCCACAGGTGGCGAAGATTCAAGTGCCGCGCTTCGTGCCGAACGATCCGCTGTATTCCACGCAGTGGCACCTGAAGAACACGGCGCAGGTGAGCGGCGCGGTCGCGGGCAATGACGTGAACGTGGAAGGGGCGTGGGACACCGTCACGGGCGCGGGGGTGAACATCGCAATCACTGACGATGGCGTGCAGACGACGCATCCGGACCTTTCCGCCGCCTGCCGCACGGACATCGACCGCGACGTTTTCAGCGGCGACAATGATCCGTCGCCGGTGATTGCAAATGGCGATGAGCACGGAAATTCCTGCGCGGGCGTGGCTGCGGCGCGGGGCAACAACGGCGTTGGCGTTTCCGGTTCCGCGCGGGGTGCGTCCATCGTGGGCGTTCGCCTCACGGCGGGAGCGGTGACAGATTCGCAGGAAGCCACGGCGATGGGATGGCAGGTATCCCCCTCCAACGCGGCGGATCGCGTTTCGATCAATTCCAATTCCTGGGGACCGGCGGACACGGGCACGGTGCTGGACACGTTTGGTCCGCTGACGAAGGCGGCGTTCGAGAACGCGATCGTCAACGGGCGCGGAGGACGCGGAACGATCTTCACCTGGGCGGCTGGCAACGGGCGCTGCAACAATGACAACATTTGCCTCGATGGTTATGCTTCCAGCCGCTACACGATCGCGGTGGGCGCAAGTGGCGCGGACGGGAAGTACTCGTTCTACAGCGAACCCGGTTCCACGATGCTGATCAACGCACCGTCGAACTATGGTTCCTGCGGTTCGGGGGCGGCGGTGGGCATCACGACGACGGACCTTACCGGCACGAACGGCTACAACACGGCGAGCGGTGCCAGCGGCGATTACACGAACAACACCGGCGCGATCGGTTTCGGCGGAACGTCCTCCGCAACGCCGCTGGCGGCTGGTTGCATCGCATTGATGCTTGAGGCGAACCCGAACCTTGGGTGGCGCGACGTGCAGGGTATCCTGATTGATTCCGCCACGCGTAACGATCCGGGGGATGGTGGTTGGGTGGAGAACGGTTCGGGGCGGTTCTACAACCCTTCATACGGTTTCGGCCGCGTGAACGCATCGAACGCGGTGACCCTTGCCTCAACCTGGGTGAACTACGGCCCGGAAAACCTGATCACATCAACAGCGGTGCCTAACCTCGCGATCCCCGACTTCAATGTGACCGGCGTCTCCAGCACGATCAACATCAACGCGCCTTCCAACTTTGTGGTGGAGCATGTGGAGGTTGTCTTCAACGCGACACACACCTGGCGTGGCGACATTCGCGCGGTGTTGACGGGGCCGAGCGGTATCTCCTCGTTGATGATGCAGCAGCGCGGCGGCGATTCCACCGACAACTATGTGAACCAATTGGCAACAACGGTGGCCCATTGGGGCGAGAATGCGACCGGCAACTGGCGTCTGACGCTGAGCGACAGTTTTGCCCAGGACATCGGCACCTTTGATTCGTGGCAGCTCAAGATTTACGGTCACCTGACGGAATCGGTCACGCCGGCGGAAACGAACATCTACGGCCCCGGCAATGATTTCGGAGGCTGGGAAATGTCCGCGCTCGGATTGCTGGCGGTTCTGCCGCAGGGCACCGGCGGCACCAACTACCTTCAGTATCCTTCGGGCGGTTCGGTTGGCAATT
Source organism: Candidatus Sumerlaeota bacterium (assembly GCA_020850785.1). Lineage (GTDB taxonomy): Bacteria > Sumerlaeota > Sumerlaeia > SLMS01 > SLMS01 > JADZDZ01. Next base: position 13,902 of record JADZDZ010000092.1, read on the forward strand.
TCACCGGCCTCACCACGACGCCCGTTCTTTCCTTCCCCACGGCAAACACGGGGACGCCTGATCCCTTCGACGTGACTCCCGCAGCGAATCGTTTTGCGAGCGCGGGAACGACGTCGCTGTCGCTGAATGCGGCGGGAAATGCCATCGGCTTCCTGCGCTTTTCGAAGGTCGTGAACGCAACGATCCCCGCCAACGCGCTGGTGCGCTTCCGCGTGGGACTTGAATCCGATGACTTGGGGCCATTGTCCAAGGATGACTTCAAGTTCGGCATGGGGAACCTGAAGACCGGCGTTACGAATGAATTCTATTCGGCGAACACGGCGAAGGCGTTTGCCGCGCTCTATGATCCCGCAGGTGCGGACATCAGGTTCTTCAACCCGGTCCCCTTCCCCGGATCGGAATTTGACTCGTACCTGATTTCGGAAGTGGCGGACACGTCCATTCCGATTTTCGTGGACCTGCAGCCGACGGATGGCGTGGCTGCGGCAACCGGGAACGACATCCGTTTGAAGTCGTGGGAGCTTTCCACCTTCGATCTGGGTGCAAATCGTTCCAATCTGTCAGGCAAGTCGGTGAAGCTGAATCGCGGCGCGGGGATGCTGCCGACGCTGGCAGCGGGCGAAGTGCTGTTTCCGGAACCGGGTGCGAGCGACTTCACCTTCGGGCCAAGCAGTCCTGGGGCAAACGCGCCGGGTCAGGTGACCGGTGTCGGTGCGAGCGACAACTCATCGCTGACACAGGCGATGCTGAACCTTTCGGGCTCTGCAACGGCATTGTCCTACAACTTCAATGGTCCGCTGGTACCGAATGGCGCGATCACCTACTATCCTGACTATCGTTCCTTCAGCTTCTACAGCGAGACTGCCTGGCTGGACATTGATCATCCCACGGGAGGCCACTTCCGGGGCACGAACAACAAGATGTACATCACCGATGTGTGGGCCTCAACGCCGACACCGTCGTCGACGAACCTGCCACAGCTTCGCCTGAGCACGAACTTTGGCTACCTTGATTTCAACATCACCAATCATTTCATCCAGGCCTTCGGGGGATTGAATCCCGGTGTTGAGATTCAGTCGGCGCCGCGCGCCTATTCGGCGGTGAACAAGATGCAGGTTGGTCCGTCCTTCACGACGGTGCCGGCCTTCGTGACGATCGAATTCCTGCAACCTTCGCTTCCGACGATGAACACGAACGCGTATGTGACGATTCATCGCATTACGGTGACGGAGTTCAACGCGCCTTAACGTTGCGCTGTCCGCGTATTTGCAAGGGGACGGGTCGGAAACGATCCGTCCTTTTTTTTGCGCCTGCGCCAAGGAACGAAAATGCGTGGTTGACGATGTTTAAGGAATTGGTGTTGAAATGACAGTGTTGCCGACAGTTCCCACGGTTGTGTTGAGGACCAGAACAAAATATTCGGGTTAAAAAAACTGCTCGACATATGATCGCGGGTCTGTTTTTTATGACGGACTTGCAGGATGAAGGCAACGGAGCAAAACGGATAGATCGGTACCATCTTTCGTACTCAGGCTGGCTTTTGTGGGACGACAACACGCATCGAATCCGCTAAGGGTCCTTGTGATTGATGACAGCAAGGACGTCGCAGACGTAATGGCCGAATATGTTCGGCGGATGGGGCATGAGGTGGGGGTCTGCTACAGCGCGCGGGATGGACGTGAATGGCTGCGGCCCAATGAAACGGACATCGCGCTGGTGGACGTGAATCTGGACGACGAATCGGGCTTCCAAATTCTTGACGAGTTCAGGGGAGTGAATCCTGAGCTGCAATTCATCATGATTTCGGGAGACCAGAGCGTTGAGTCGCCGGTGAAGGCGATGCGGCTTGGCGCGGCGGGCTACATGATCAAGCCGCTGGGCTTTGAGGCCTTCAAGGCGGAGTTCCAGCGGGTGTACAAAGAGCGGGAAGCGATGCTTCAAAATCGCAACAACCTCCGCCGCCTGGAAAAAGAACTGCAGATGCAGACGCAGGATTTTCTGGCGGAGGTCGGCACCTCCTTCAACCTGCAGAAGTCGCTGATCACGTCGCTGTGCAACCTTGCGCGCGTGCGCGACAGGGAAACGGGCGAACACCTCTATCGCATCGCGCACTACTGCCAGGAAATTGCGGCGAAGCTGGGTGCGCTGCCGCGCTACAAGGGGATCATCGATGACGCCTTCATCAGCCGCATGATGCTTGCGGCGCCGCTGCATGACATCGGCAAGACGGGAATCCCCGATGCGATCCTGCTGAAGGCGGGACCCTTGGACGCCGATGAGTTGAACATCATGCGGCGCCACACGCTGATCGGGAAGGAAATCCTTGCGGAGGTCGTGAACGGCTTCGACGGCAAGGCGCCGGAAGTGGTGCTGATGGGGATGGACATTTGCGCCTATCACCACGAGCGCTGGGATGGGAAGGGGTACATGGAGGGCCTGATGGGGGAGGAAATCCCGATCGCCGCCCGCATCGTTTCGCTGGCGGATTTTTACGATGCGCTCGCGTCCTCGCGCGTCTATCGCCAACACGCCTACGATCATGAGTCGATCACTGCGATGATCCGCAAGGAATCAGGAGCGCGCTTTGATCCCGAAGTGGTGAAGGCTTTCTTCGAGGCGGAGCGGCAGGTGATTGCCCTTCGCATGACGAAGAGTCCGCAGCAATTGCAGTCAGCCACCTGAGTTTCCACACGCACAAAGCTTTGTCACTTTGGCACACGCCTCTGCAGCGCGAAGGAAATGCTTTGATTCGGACGTTAACAGGAAATACGGTCGAATCATTGCAGGTCATTCTGGAGGATTGTTCCGGTGCGGAGTCCGCTTTTTTTTCTCATGACCCTTCTGGGTTGCCTAACTTTCGCGGATCACGCAGCGGCGCGGGTTGACCTCACAGACCGGGATATTCTTTTCAGCCTGAAGGCTGCGGAGCCCGCGCGGGAAAGCAGGATCGACGGGCGCACATATGACGTGGATGCGACCTTCACCGCGCCGCAGGCGGCTGCGAGTGGGGCGGTGAACTACGCCGTGGAAATGTACGGCGTTCCCATCGCGAAGGCGCCGAAGCTGTTCATCAATGAGGTGCCGGTGGATTGGAGCCCCGTTGAGGGGAAGGACTCGCTGTACTATTTGCTGCCATCGCAACTGCTGCGCGCGGGGGAGAATGCGCTGCGCATCCAAGGGTCCCCGTTCGCGGAGAAGGACCTGACGCTCGCGATCTTCTCCCTCACTGATGAATTCGAGAGCGAACATTTCCTGCAGGCGTTCGCCGCACCGGTGTCCAAGGCGCAGCCTCCCAAGCAGGCTTCGCAGAACAACTTCGACGTGACGCATGTGGACCTGACGACGTACCTCGATCTTGCGTCCTCGTCGGCGATTGTGAATGGCAGCGTGAAGATCACGGCGCAGACGCTGGTGAATTCCTTCACGCAGGCGGCGCTCGATTTTGACGACAATTCAAACCAGATGAACGTGACGTATCTGAACACGGTGCCCGCAACGCCGGGGCTTACGTACACCTGGGACAAGACGAACAACTGGCTGATTGTCACGTTTCCGACGGCGCTGGCGGCGGGGGACACGTTCACGCTGCAGGTGGACTACAACGGCCTGCCGGCAACGGACGGCGCCTTCGGTGCTGGTTATCGGCGCGAAACGCACGGTTCCCCTGCGGTGCCGGTGGTGTTCACGTTCAGCGAACCGTACAAGGCGCGCAAGTGGTGGCCGTGCAAGGACCTTCCTGATGACAAGTTCACCATCGACTTGCACCTGACGGCGCTGAAGACGATCGGCAGCGGCCTGCAAACGCGCGTGGTCGCGAACGGGAATCTGATGTCGGTAGACGATCTGGGGACCGTGGCGCGCTGGAATTTTTCCGAAACGCATCCAATCGCGTCGTATCTGGTGGCCTGCTACGCGACGAACTACGCGGATTCATCGGTGGTCTACACGGCGTTGGACAACACGACGACGATGAACATCCATCATTACTACTATCCGGAAAACAACGAGACGAATCGCGCGCAGGGAACGTTGAAGGTGATGGAATTCTTCGCCGACACCTTCGGCGAATATCCCTTCCTGAATGAGAAGTATTCGACGGTTTCGTACAACCTGCCGTCGTCGGGAATGGAGCACCAAACCTGCACGGGAATGCCGGCGGGCGAAGCCGCAGAGAACGACGGCGAGGGCCGCCGCAACGTGCACGAATTGGCGCATCATTGGTTCGGTGACAAGGTGACGTGCAAGAGCTTCAATCATCTGTGGCTGAACGA
>JADZDZ010000093.1 GCA_020850785.1 Candidatus Sumerlaeota bacterium
TGGCGATGAACCTCGATGGCGGAGGATCGTCCTCCATTGCCGTGAATGGAATGGTCACCAACTTCCCATCGGACGCGAGTGGTCCGCGTTCCGTGAGTGATGCCGTTGTCGTGCGACGCATCGCACCGCTCGGCAAGCCGGCGAAGGTTGAGGTCGTCCCATCACACATGACGATTCCCACCGGTTCACGGGTTGCGCTTCAGTACATCGTCAGCGATGCGAGTGGTGAAGCCATTCCCGATGGCGGAGGCTATACGCTCTCGAAGGCAAAGTCCTCCGGGCGTGCATTGAAGGCGGAGGGGGACGCGATCACCGCCGTCCACCCCGGCGAAGCAAAAGTCACCCAGAAATTTTCCGCACCCGGTGCGAGAACGATTTCCGGCACATCAACTGTGACCGTGGCTGATCCTGCGGCGCTGGCGTTTTCGCCGCCCGCGCTTCTCATCAACAAAGGGGACGAGGAGAATGTGGTGCTGAAAGCCACCGCTCCCCAGGGGGTCACGTACTTTCAGGATTTTGAAGCGGCATCGATCGAAGTTCCATCGTTCATCGAATACAACCAGCAAACGCGCAGAATCAAGGCGGTCGCGAATGGGAAGGGAATCATCAGCGCGAAGCTCGGCGGCCAAACGGCGCTGCTTCCCGTCGCCGTTGGGGAGTACGCGGAACATCCCCTCTTCGCGTTTGATGAACTGCCCGCAAAGCCGGTCGGTGATTGGGTGCAACTGACCAATGCCGTTGCGGACGGAACCAACATCACGCTGGAGACAACGAACAAGAAGTCGGGCTCTGCGGCGTGGCGCTTCCAGTACGCGATGGCAAAGGGGGGCACTTCGAAGATCGCTCTTCCCTTGGACCTTCAACGTCCCGCCGATGCGCCGGAACTGGGCCTGTGGGTTTATGGTGATGGAAACGAGCACTGGCTTCGCGCGGAATTGGCGGACAGCCGTGGCGAAACCTATCTGGCGGATTTCACCAGCACCAAGGGCGGCATTGATTGGAAGAACAGTTGGAAATTCTGCACTGTTTCGCTCAACAGCCCACTAGTGCGCGGCGCCACCAGATCATCCGCCGTGCCGCCGTTCAAGCTTCAGACGATCTACATCGTGCAACCGCAGGAGGCGGCCAAGAAGGACGGCGCGATTCTTCTGGACGGGCTTGTCGTGCTTGATCTGCCTGCGGACTTGAAGGCCAAAGCTTCGGGAAAATCGGAATAGGGAATTGCCGGGCGCTTCGTAGCCGCGTGGCCCCGTCATTTGCCCGTGGAAGAATTATCGTCCACGTCCGCCACCATTTTCCGTGGGGCGATGTGTATATATTGCGAGTTTCCCTGCTCCATGATTCTTACCTCCGGGTCCCCGCCGTAGAATTTCTTCACGGCATTGACAACGCGCGGGTCCTCGTCCCGGAAAAAGAACATGTAAAGGTCCCGTTCGCGATCCGCGCTTCTTGACAGCTCCGCCAAGGTGCCTTTTTCCGACCAGTCACTGTTGATGGGAAGAATCTTGTAACGCTTGATGTCCTCTTTCAGGTACACCTCCACGATGCGCCGTGTGGCGCCCTGGTCTGCAATGATCACGACGCTTCCTTCGGGTGCTTCGCTGCGCAGCCGCTGCACCAGCGCATTCAGCCCCGTGTCCTCGTGCATCACGATGCGGCGCACGCGATAGAACGTCATTTCCGCCGTGATTCCCAGAGCCACCAGAAACGCGAGCGTCAACGCCCGCACGCGCATGGGGGCATGCCAGCGGATTGCGGCGACGCTGGCGCCAAAGAGCGCAATCAGCATCGGCGTTCCCGTCACGTAGTAGCGCGCGAAGCCGATCGCGGGCTTGTAGGTGATGGAGATCACATACGCCAAAATCGGGGATGCGAAACCGGCAATCAAGTAGATCGCCGCCACTCGCGTTGGCGAAAAGGCGCTTCCGCCCTGATCCTCCGGCTTCTTTCCCGGCCGCAGCGCAAACAACGTCACTGCCAGCGTTGGCACAGCGACACCAATGATGAATTGCTTCCACTGGTTCGCGCCCATCCCGATGCCATTCACCAACTCGTAGAAACAGCTCAGCAACTGCCGGTGGGGATTCATGCGCGTGAACTTGTCGTATTCTTCCATCCTGAGGTTGCTCTTCAGTGATAGCATCATCGGCAGGATCACGGCCACGGGAAGCGCGAAGGCCAGCGCCACGCCGAGCCATGTGCGCCCGGTGATTGCGCTGCTGCGCCGACGCGCGCAGGCCAGCACGCCCACAAACGCAGAAATGGAAAATAGAAACGCGCTGACATGAAGCGTTAGAAAGAAGAAGTGCAGGATGCCCATCGTGACGAACTTCCACCAGCGCGGGCGTTCCAGTGCCGACATCAGCAGGTAGACCATCAGCGGCCCGCAGACCATCATCCATGAGTACATGCGAAGCTCCGCCGCATGGCGCAGCAGCGTGCCATGGAACACGGCAACGCCCATCGCAATCAGGGCCCCACGCGCGCTTCGCAGCGGCACGCACAGCAGGGCAGCCAGCGGCACCGTTGCCAGCGACATGAGGAACGACGGAATGCGGAGCGCGACCACGCTGTCGCCGGCGATTCCCTCCCAGAACTTGAAAATCATGAAGAAGAGAGGAATGTGTCCCATCGAAAGGCGATTCGCTATCAGCTTGTCCATGGGAAGCGATGCCGCCAGCAGCGTGGCGCCGTCATCGATGAACAGGCTGTAGCCGACAATCACGGGAATGCGAAGCAGCGCACCGAGCATTGTAAAGACGAGGGTCCACTGCGTGATCGTCAGCGGTCCCACGGCCGTCGCAAAGAACGCACGAATTGAATGTCTGTCTGTCAGGAATTCCGTTTCGCTCGCCATTGCCACCTATTGCGCTGATTTTGCGGGATCAAATGCAAGCAGTTCGTAGGGTACCTGTCGCAACTTTTCCGGAGTTTCCAGCAATTCCCTGAACTGCATGTCGGGGTGCGCCTTGGTCAACTGCCGCATGGTGTCCTCCTCCCCGAAGACGATGGTGTTCGGGTGTTCGCGCAGGGCCGTCACGACCTTTTCGCCGTCACTCTCCTCGTAATTCGCGATGATGCGCCGCACGTAGAAGTAGAGCTTCGGATCGTTCATGTCATAGTAGAGCAAAGGCCGTTTGTCGCGGTCCGCGATCTCCAGCGTGCGACGGACCGTTTCCTTCGGCGAACGGTCGCGGGAATCATATGATTCCGCGATGGGATGCACAATCCACATGCCCAGACAGTAGAGCGCGAGTATTCCCGCCACCGCCGTGCGCGATGTGAGTTTGTGAATGAGGGGGTGCGCGAAATTTTCCCGCGCGAAGAAAAAGGCGCGCGCCAGCAGAATGCACAGCAGCGCGATCAGGCTGATGAAGTAGTCCGATTCCTTCGCGGCATTCAGGGAGAGGAAAATGAGAGGCAGCGCCGTCCCCGTCCAAAGGAAATGAAACGTCAGGCGATCCTTCCCGATTTGGTCGCGCCAGAATTTCTTCATGAACAGCACGGGATACAGCACGCACCATGGCGCGAAGTATCCAAGCACCGGCCCCAGGTAGAACCATGGCGGCCCACCGCTGAGGCTTGATGCTTTTTCCGCATGAATCTTTGCCTCGTTGAACCAGACGGACGAGATCAATTCCCATCCGAGTCGCTGCGACAGCGCATACGCCCAGAGCGCCACCGGCCCGATGGACAGGATCAACGCCAGCCATGAGTGCGGCCAGAGCAACCACTTCCAACGGCGCATGCAAACCGCCGTGCCGATGATCGCGCTTAGCATGAACAGGAATGGCACGGGAATTTTGAGAAGGTTCGCCAGCGCGAGGGCCACAGCTCCGACGTAAAGGGAAAGCCTCGCCTTGGCGAACTGCCCATTCTCCCACAGCTTGAATGCGCGCCACCACTGATACAGCGCAATTGTCACGAAGAGGACCAGCGGCGATTCCAACTGACACTCGCGCGCCTTGTCGATGGTCAGGAAATTTGCCGCCGCGATGGTTCCCGCAAGGAGAGCAGTACGCCGGTCTCCCATCTGCCGCGCGATGTAGTAGACGCACAGCACGAAGAGGATTCCGCAGACGGCGCTTGGCAGCCGCGCCTGAAATTCGCCAACGCCAAGAACCTTGTATGTCACCGCAACCGCCCAGTAGAGGAGCGGCGGCTTCTTCAGGTAGGGAACCCCGTTCAGCTTCGGGACGACCCAATCGCCGGTTTGGATCATCTCCAGCGGGGGATAAGTCCGCTGACCTTCGCTGTTTGCAATCACGTCGCGAAGGCCCAGCCAGGGGATGAAAAGCGCCGCCCCCAGAAGCGCGAGGAAGATCATGGCATTGCGGTCCGTGACGGATATCCACCGCCACAGCTTTTCCACTCTTGTTTGCAAGGCAGCCAGCAGGCCCATCATGGTCACAAGGAATCCCACGCCGAAACCGGGGGCAATCCACTCCCACGGCTTGGCTTAGCACAACCTGAAGATACTCAGAAGCCCGCATCGTTACGGGTTGACAGGGGGAGCCCCCTTCCGCACCCTTCGCGGGCCTTTTGACCGGCCCATTTTGCCCGGTTTCCAAAGAAAACCCCCATTTCAGAGCACAAA
>JADZDZ010000094.1 GCA_020850785.1 Candidatus Sumerlaeota bacterium
GGGCCTAATGCCCGACCGTGGCTTCATCACCGCCTTCGCGGTTGATCCATCGGCGCGGGGAAGAGGCACCGGCGCGGCATTGCTTGATGCGGCGGAAAAGTTCTTCCGCGTGCGTGATCGCAAGCTTGTTGTCCTCGCGCCGTACACGCCCAACTATTTCGTGCCCGGCGTGGACAAGAAAGCTTATACGGCGGGGCTCGCCTTCCTGACAAAACGCGGATTCACGGAATACTCGGAAGCCATCGCCATGGATGCTGCAATCGGTGGTTTCGCATTGGACGATGCGATGCTTGCGAAGGAGGCGGAACTGCGCACACAAGGCATCGTCATCGAATCATTTCGTCGCGAACGCATCACGGAATACATGCGCTTCATGAACGAGATAATGCCCGGCCCCTGGGTGGAGGATGCGCGTCGCAACCTGCGCGAGTTCACGCAGGGCCGCTTCACGGAGGACGCGATTCAATTGGCGTGCGATGGTGGAAAAATCATCGGCTATTGCCAGTTTGAGGGCGAACATTTCGGCCCCTTCGGCGTTGCGGATTCCCATCAGGGAAAGGGGATCGGCACGATCCTCCTCGCGCGAACCCTGCTTGCGATGCGCCGCCGCGGCTACCACAACGCGTTTGTATTGTGGACCGGCGAACGCGCGGCACGCGGCGTTTACGGCCGCCTTGGATTCACCGTGTCGCGCCGCTTCGCCATCCTGAAGAAGTCGTTGGCGTGATGATGAGAATGCGCGTGATGCGCGCGCTCCTTCTCATCATTTTTGGCGCCATCATTCTATCATGCACGGCGCCAAAGCCTCCCGCCGGGAAGACGCTGATTGAGTTCTGGGACTTCCCGCGGCTTCCCGCGATCAAGAAGTGGCAGGAGGAACTGATCGCGCAATACAACATCGATCATCCGGATGTGTTCGTTCGCCTCACGCGACTGAGTTGGGCGAAGGGGAGCGAGCGTCTGGACATCGCCGCGTTCTCCGGCAGGCCGCCCGACGTCGCCGGCGGTGTGTTCAAGGTGAAGTATGTGGAATCGGGGCTTCTTGCGCCGCTGGATTCCTACCTCGACGAGCCCGTCTCGAAGGACGCGAAGGGGACTTTCCGCGACGACATCTATCCCGGTGACCTGCGCAATGTTCAGTGGCGCGGGAAAACCTACGCCTTCCCTTGGTATCGCGAAGGCTTCGTCCTGCTTCTAAACCGCGATCTCTTCGAGGAGCGAAAGGTTCCACTGCCGAAGGATGGAAAGTGGACTTGGGATGAGTTCATCGACGTCATGCACAAGATGACATTCGATCGCGACGGCGATGGAAAGATTGATGTCTACGGTGTTGGATTCAACACGGGGAAGGAAAAATGGGAAGCCTATCCTTTTCTCTTCGCCGAAGGGATGAAGATTCTTAGCGATGATGGTCGGAAGTGCATCATCGATTCCCCGGAAACGCGCCGCGGGATTGAGCGACTTCTGCAAATGGAGTATCGGGAAAAGATCAGCCTCCCCGGCGCGGGGGGAATTCAGGACGACACGACCTGGACCATGTTCACAGGTCCGGGGCGGCAACTGGCCGCAACATCGCAGGGCCTTTGGGCCATGCAGTCGGTGAAGGACCAGAACCGTCAGCGCAAGGAGAAGATCGCAAGCGGCGAGTTGTCCGACGATGCGCCTCCACCGCTGCGCGTGGCGGTTGCGCTGTTCCCACAGATGCCCGGCCAGCCGCAACGCATGGCATCCTACGGCGTCGGTTCACTCATGGTGTTCAAGCGTCCCACCGACCCGAAGAGAACGGAGGCCGCCGCGCGCTTTGCACGCTACATGACGCTGGAGATGGGTCAGGCCATCAACAAGGAGGCGGGTCTCTTCCCCGTGCGGAAGGCGTATAGCGATCTATACAAGGACGATCCCGACTACTCCATCATTGCACCCTATACACTCGACAGCATCACGCCGCCCATTCATCCCGCATGGTCGCAGTTGGATCAGGTGATTGGCGAGCAGCTTCAGTTAATCCTCCTTGGGAAGACGGATGTGGACACCGGCGTGAAGCGAATGCAGCGACGCTGCCAGATCGTGCTGGATGATTATTGGGCCAGCGCCGACGCGGAGCATGGATCATGAGCCGGAGCCAGCAGACTCAGGCGCTGAAGGCCTACGCGATGCTCGCGCCCGCATTGATTCTTTTCGCAACGTTCATCCTCGCTCCGCTGGCGCTCGCAATCGTCATCGCCTTCAAGCGCGTGGACGTTGGAGCGGGTCTGCTGGAAAGCCCCTGGGTGGGTCTGCAGAATTTTCGTGATCTCTTCGGCAACGTGATCATTTCGGAACGAATCATCACCGCCTTCAAGAATACGCTCCTCTTCACGACCTGCTTTGTTCCGCTGAACATCGCCTTCTCGCTCGTTCTTGCCACTATAGTTCACTCGATTTCCGAGAAGCGTCAGGGCTTCTACCGCGCGGCCTTGTACCTTCCCGGCGTCACCAGCGCACTCATCTTTGCCATGATTTGGAAGTGGATATACGATCCGAATTCGGGACTGTTGAATGCACTGCTGAATTCGTTCGGAGTGAACTCCATCAACTGGACCGGCGATCCGAACTGGGCCATGTGGTCTGTCATCATTGCCGCGCTGGGCGCGGGCCCCGGCGGAAGCGTGCTGATCTATCTCTCCGCGCTGGGGTCGGTGCCGCAGGATGCCCTCGAAAGCGCTCACGTTGAGGGCGCCAACGCGCTTCAGCGTTGGTGGTTCGTCACGCTGCCGCACCTTCGTCCCGTCACGTTGTACCTGCTGATCCTCACCACCATCGGATCGTTTCAGGTCTTCGAACTTGTCTTCGTCCTCACCAGCGGCGGCCCCGCAGGCTCATCAACGGTGATCGTTTACGAGATTTACGACCTCGCCTTTGGTCAGGGGCGCTACGGCCCTGCGGGCGCGCTATCCCTGATCCTGCTCGTGATCGTTGGCGTCTTTGCAGCCTTTCAGTTCAAGTTTCTCGGCGGAAGCCGCGAGGAACAACGCGCGCCGTCGGTTTTTGAGCGCGCCCTCGATGTGTTCACGCTGCCCGTTGGCCGTGCGCTGGGGGCAGTTGGCGATTCGCTGGAAGGCGTTGCGCAGAAGTTCAAGGGACGGCGCGCTTTTGGTGCCCCGCGCACGGATTCCATCAGGCGCGAACTTGGTGCACATCTCTTCCTCATCCCCGTTTCCTTCCTGTTCTTCATTCCAATGATCTGGATGTTTCTCTCCGCATTTACGCCGAAGGAATTTCTCATTGCATCGCCGCCGCAGGTGTCGCCCAC
>JADZDZ010000095.1 GCA_020850785.1 Candidatus Sumerlaeota bacterium
CTGCTTGATCGACAGGATCACCGGCTCGTTCAGCGAATTCTGGAGCACGTCGGTGTGCCCCTTGGGCCGCAGCGACTTCAGCGCGTCGGCGCTGCTCGTGAATGATCCCGGCCCGTTGATGAACGTGCTCAGCGTGGTCGTGGGGGAGGTTTCCTTCACGTCGGTCTTCAGAACACGCGCAATCCCTTCGAGCGTCGTCTCCTGCGCCGCAGCATCGCGCATTGTCTTCAACTTGTCGCTCGCCACCGCATTGCGCGCGTCCAACTGCTGCTGGTTCAGTTTCTGCTGCACGCGACGCGTGATGATGTTTCGCGCGGCTGCAAAATCCATCCGCGATTCGGGCTGGCGCCCTTCCACGCGAAGGATCGCATACCCCATGGGCATTTCGATCACGTCGGACAGGGTGTTCAGCTCCGCGCTCTTCACGAAGGTCGAATACTTCTCTCCATAGATCATCGCCTCGCGTTCGCTTGTTGGCGTGGGAAGCAGGCCACCAAGCTTCTCGTCGGGCGAACCGTTCTGGCCTGGCTTCACGTTCAAGGGGTCTTCGCTCACCTCGTTTGCGACAGCCGCGAAATCCTCCCCCTTGGCGATGCGATCATGGGCTTCCTGCGCCTTCTTCTTCGCCGGCTCCTTCGCGGCTTCATCGCCGCCGGGGAATGAAATGATGATGCGCCGCAGGGTTGCGGAGGCGGGATTGATCAACTGTTTGTCGTCGGGTTCGGCACTTGCATACTCCGCAAGCAGTTGCTCCTCGGTGGGCTTCTGCGGCGGGGTCGTGGGAATGTCCAACTTCACATAATTGTAGATGCGCTGTTCTGCCTGAATGGCGCGCGGATCCTTCGCATCGACCAACGCCTTGTACTTGGCGGCGATTTCCTCTTCCGTGGGATTGTAATTCTGATCCGGCTGGGCGGCGATGCGCGCCAAGGTGACGGTGATCTTTTCGGACGCACCGATGTAGTTGTTGTAGAGCTCAATCAGCGATGGATGCGCCAAACGGCTGACAGTGTTCGCTGCCTGAGCCGCCGCGATGTTGTCGCGCATCATGGCCGCGTACTGGTATTCGCTCAGGTTGTTCTGCTTGAGGATGCGGTTCAGTTGCTCGCGCGTGACCCCTTCGTCCGACAGCAGTTGCTTCACCTGCTCATCAGTCACGCGGATGCCCTGCTTCGCAAGGCGCTGGCGCAGCACCAACTGGGAGACCGCAAAATCGGCCTTTTCCTTCGGCTTCAATGCGCGACGGATGTTGGCGACTTCTGCGGAATAATTCCGCATGTCCACCACACCGAACATCTGCGCCATCTGCATCAGTTCTGTCGGATACTCGTTCTCTGCCTCGCGCAGTTCCGCCGAACCCAGTTTCACCGTGCCTTCGCTGTTTTTCACCGTGACAAGGTCGGTCATGTTCATGCCGTGCGCGCTGTCGGATTTGCTGAATCCGTAGAACAAAACGAATGATGGAATCGTGATTCCCAGAATGATCCACATTCCGACCTTCATAATGCGCGGATCGCGCAACTTCTGCATTAACATAAGACAAAACGCCTTGGCACAATTCGGTGGGGCGCAAAAAGCACCCGTTCCCAGCGGACCTTTGCGGGGGAGTGTAAAGGCCCTATTCCTGCAAAAGCCGTCAATGGAGAACGGACCACCGGTCCCATTGGGTGGTTTGGAAAAACGCGAAACTTAGGCGTAGACACTATTTTCCCCCAGAGCGGGGCCCTCCCAAATCACAACCAGCCATTTTCCCGATACCATTCGATTGTTTGGGGGAGTCCCTCCGGAAGGCCCCAGCGCGGATGCCATCCCGTATCCGCCTCCAGCCGCGACGCGTCAGCCACCCAGTAGCGCGCGTCCATCTCTTTCAACTTGTCGCGACCAAAGGGAGAGATCGGCCTGCCGCGAAATTTTCCCGCAAGGTCCAAGGCCCCGGCGATCGGGCCGCCGAACAACCGCGGAAGCCGAACGACGCGGATTGGCTTGTTCAGCGCCTCGGACACGAGACGCACGATCGCGGGGAATGACCATGGCGTCACGTCGTTCTGGTTGTAGGTCATTCCGTTCGTCGCCGGATTGGTTGCCACGCGCAGCAGCCCATCCACCACATCCTCCACGTGGGTCATCTGCGTGTGGATGGTGGGGCCGATTTGAAACGCCAGTCCCGTGCGCGTCATCATGCGGAAAATTTCCAGCATCTCATGCTCACGCGGGCCGTAAATCGCGCCGGGGCGGAGGATCGTGTAGCTCGCGTCCTTCGGAAGCCGCTTCTTCATCACGCGTTCCGCGCCGAGTTTGCTTCGGCCGTAATCGCTGACGGGCGTCTCCGGATCGCTTTCCTTGCGCGGGTGCTTTTCGTCCGCTGCGGGGCCTGCGGCGGCGAGGCTGCTTAGCAGCACGAACTTTCCCCGAAATCCACCGCGCGCAAGGCCCGCCATCACCTTCGCGGTGCCGCGCACGTTGACGTCGATGAATTCCTGCCGACTGAGCGCCTTCGTGATCGCCGCCAGATGGAAGAAGACGTCGATCCCCTCCGCGTGCCGTGCGAAAACATTGATGGAATCCAGCGAGCCTTCCACGAGGCTGCATCCGCAATCGCGTCCGATGTCGCAGTTGCTGGTCGCGCGCGTCAGCGC
>JADZDZ010000096.1 GCA_020850785.1 Candidatus Sumerlaeota bacterium
ATCAGCGTTGCCACCAGCTCCGGCGTCATCTGTCCCACCGCCTGTGGTTCCTGCTGCAGCAACACCAGCTTCCCGTCGCGTCCCTCGCCCACAACGCCCCCCGCCAGCAGCGTATCAAGGTCATCACGATTGTAGCGCCGATTCCCCAGCGCCTGAAGCACCTGCGCCTGACTGTCCGTCGTGCGCGGCGCCGGCTTCAGCGAACCATCCGTGCCCACGCCGCGCACGGACGCGTAGGCCGAAAGGTCCCGCCCGATCTCCGCGTAGTTCCCAAGCACCTGCTGCTCCAGCGAGGTCTTCTCGCCCACGACGAACAGGTTGATGCCGAACAATCTTTGCGCGCACCCCGTGCCGACCAGCACCAGCAGCAACGCCGCCGCGGGAATTCCAAAACGCCGAATCATGGTGTCTCTCCTTTTGTTCCAACCATCGCCACAACATCATCAACGCGCTGCGCCAGAATCAACAGCGCCGCCTTCCGCAACAACTCCAGATTCTCCCCCATCGCCGGATCGATCCGCCCCTCCAGCAGGCTCGCAACGTTCGTGCGCTCGAACACGGGAATTGTATAGATGACCCCCGCCGGCGTTGTCATGTCGATCGACAGGTTCAACAACCCGCCGCGAACCTCCACCGCCAGCCGAATCGGCCTGCTGAAGCGCAGCGAAGCCAGCGTCGCCTGAATTCCCGGATTCGCGCCCCCCGCGTCCATCGCCCGCAGCGTTTCGCGCAAAATCTCCGCGCCCACGTTCGTGAATTCCAACCGCAGGAGCATCCTGTCCAGCAGGCCGTTCACCTGCTGCCCTTCCGCCAGAACGAGCCGCAGCGACCCGTAGCAGTTGGCCGAGCGGCTCGCCAGCGGCCTCTTCGCCAGCCCCGGCATGTACGCCGCCCCATCCAACCCCGTCGCCGTGAAATCCATCGCCAGCACAGGATCGCCACCCTCCGCGCTCATGCTCACCGTCGCCGTCGCGGGGCCGCCGAAAAAATTCTCGCACAGCAGGTTCGCCGTCGGCCTCTTCGCCGCGGTGTCCATCGTGACCACCGTGTTCTGCATCATCCCCGTCAGCCGAGGATGCGTGATGGAGATTCGATCAACGCCAAAGCGCCCCTGCTGCGCCGCCAGCGCCAACGGTTCCCCTGCGCCGACCGCCAGCGCCCGCGTCACCGGCAGCGTTCCGTTCAGGTTCTCCACGCTCACCAATCCCGGCATCGCCAGCGTCAGGTTCGCCATTGTCTCCGTGAACTCCGCCTCAATCCCACGCTGCGGATCGCTGCGCAGGTGGAACGCCACGTCTGCGGTGCCACCACCGACGTCCATCACATCCGGCGCCACGGGAAGCCGCTTCATGTCCTGCCGCACACCTGTATAGACATCGAAGGGCGCGCTCATGAACCAGTCCGCCAGCGCCTGCGCGGTCTTCTCCTCCGGCAGCGACGCAATCAGCGCCGGAATGTCCTCCAAGCGGCCGCGGAAGTAAAAATTCGTTCCCGTATCCTTGCTTTCAATCTCAAAATTCCGCAGCAGCGCCATTCCCGTGCGATCATAATACAACGCGCTGCGCAGCGCGATGTTCTGCGCCAGCGGCTTCTCCTGCGCGGCACTGGTCACCTTCGCCAGGTCCAGCGACGACCGCAGCAACGTCTCACGCGGATCAGACTTGAAATCCAGACTTCCGCCCAGCCCCGTCGCCGCATAGCCGCCATGGTTCACCGCCAGATTGGTGAGCCCGACGTTCGCCTCCGCTGTATAGACAAAGGGGAGCAACGCGCCATCCGCCGACGGCTCGTTCATCTTCGCCGACGCGGAAAATTTCCCCGACATCGCGCCCGTCAGCAGCGGTGGGGAGTCTGTCGCCATGCCTGCCATCTTCACCACGAAACGGGAAATGTCCGGCGCTTCCATCTCTCCTACGAACGAATGCTCCCCTTTATTCAAGTCGCTTTTCCCGTGCATCGACGCGGCCAGCGCGCCGGGAGCGTCGATTTTCGCGCTCGCGACCTCAAAGACCTGCGTTGCCGGGAAGAAATCAAATTCACCCGCCGCGCTGAATGGCGGCAGCACCACCTCCGCCTGCGGCGTGCCGAGCAAAAATCCATTCATCGACGCCGGCGCGACGGAGACATGCACCCGGTCCGGCGAAGGCGCCGTGATCGCCACGTTCAGCGACAATCCCTCCGCCGTCGCGCTCGCTTCCGTCGCCGCGTTGCTGAACAGCGATTGAATTCCCTCGCTTGACGTCGTGCTGACAATTTCCAGCGGCGCGCGGAACACAAGCGCCTCGCCGGTTTCAAGCGACCCCTTCAGCGAAAATTCCTGCGAGACGCTTCCCGCCATCGCAAGCTCCCCCAGTTCGCGCGCCGCAAGGAACGGTTGCACGAAGGCCGCGAATTTCTCCGCGTCCAGTTGCACCGATGGATGCACGTCGAAGGAATGCACCACCCCCTCGCGCGTATAGACACCGCTTCCCTTCAGCGTCGCGATGTCCTCCAGCGTCGCGGAGATCGCGGTGACGTCCACCCTCATGTTGCCGCCGGGCTCCAGCGCCAGCGTCACACTCGTGCCCGCGTTGAAGCTCCGCACCGCGAGCGTGTCCCCCATCGCACCGAGCGCGAAATTCTCCCCCGATGCAACGACGGCGGAAACATCATAGGACGAAGGCGACGTTGCCGCCGCGCGCAACCTTGCAGTGACCGCGCCCCCCAGCGTCATCGTCTCCGGCGGCGGCATCATCCCCTCCGGCAGCAGCGCCAGCAGCGGGTCCAGCAGCAGCGCCCCGTCCGCGCGCACCGCGTGTCCCTCTGCGGGGTCGTAGCGCCCGCCCCCCTCCAACTTTCCGAAATTCGATTCCACCTTCACCCGCCCGCGCGTCGCAAACGGCGCCTCCATGCGCGTTCTGGAGCCCCAATTGATGATCGGGTCGTCGTTGATTTCACCCGTGGGAAGCAGCGGCGACGCGAACGACAACCCCTCGATCGACACTCGCCCGTTCTCGCGCAGCTCGCCGCCGCGCAGCTCCGCATCCAGCGCACCCTGCGCAAATCCCGCGAGCGTGAATTCCACCGGCATCCTTGCCTGCGTTGCTGCGTATTCGCTGATTGCTTCAAGGTCCGTCGAGAACGACATCGTCAACGAAGCATCCTCCCGCGAACGATACGTGCCCGATCCCTCCAGCGAAAACAGCGCGCCGCCGCCGGTTGCGTGCGCCACAAGGCTTCCATCATCGCGCGGTTGTGCGGAAACCGCCATCGCGAACGACGTGGGCCGCAGGTCGATCGTGTTGTCACAAAGCATTTGAAACTGCGGCGAATTCGGCAGCGACGCCCACTCCAGGTAATTGCCGCGCCACTCAACCCGCAACTCGCCACCGAGCGGCTTCTCGTCTGTATAGACAGCCGACCCCGCCACTTCCGCGCTCGCCTCCACAACGGGAACAACATCCGGCGTCACCTTCAGGTCCTCCGCCAACCGCGTGAGCGCGCCAAAATCCACGGTGCCGGAAACCTGCGCGTCGTAATTCCCCGACGCATTCTTCTTTTCACTCGCGTGCAAATTCGCGAAGGGCGCATCAATCGCGAGGTCGGCGCGCGAACGCGCCAGCGTCACCGCGTCCAGCGCCGCTTCCGCCTTCATCGTCATCGCCGGAAATTTCCACTCGCCGCCATCGCGACGATAACCAGCGAGCGCGATTTCCGATGAGTCGAGCGTCAGGCTCGCCACCGCCTCCCCGCCCTGGGGAACCAACCGCGCCTGAAGCGACAACGAACCCTTCGCCGCAGGCATCGCCAGCGCCTTCGGGGCCAGCGCCATCAGCGCCGGAAGCTGCTCCGCCCGCAGCGTCACCGCCAAGTCCGCAGCCCCCCGCTCTTCAAGCGACGACGTCACCTCCAGCAGCGCCGGTTCGCGATCGTTCGCTGCGGGATAAACGCGAAGGCTTGTCCTGCTTTTCGTCAGATCAAGCGTCCTGCCATCCGTCCAGTCCCGCACCTCCGCCAACGCCAGCAGCGGCGCGCTGCGGCCATCGACGTCCACCGATCCCTGCGCGCTTGCATTCAGCGGCTTCGCGCCGCCGCGCCACAGAATCGCCGCCGTCCCGTTGTACTTGATCGTCAGCGGCGCCGTCGTGATTGCCTCATCGCGATAGGTGACGTGAATCGCATCCACCGCCACATCCAGCGACGAGAGCGGAAGCTCCATCACCGGCAGATACTTTTTCACATTCAGTTCAAGTGGTTCGGCGGGCTTCTCCTC
The DNA here is from genome assembly GCA_020850785.1 of Candidatus Sumerlaeota bacterium. Classification (GTDB taxonomy): domain Bacteria; phylum Sumerlaeota; class Sumerlaeia; order SLMS01; family SLMS01; genus JADZDZ01. The sequence goes on from JADZDZ010000096.1 coordinate 4,253, forward strand.
CTCCCCGCCTTCCGGCAGCGCATTCACGATATTGATCGTGCCATCGGCCCGTCGCGTTGCGGCGACGCCAATCGTCCCCACGCGCACCCTGCCAAGGCGGTCCTCCGCGAAGATGTTCGCCAGAAGCCCCTTCTCGATGGAAAAATCCTCCAGATAAAAAACCGCCGGCGCATCAGCCTGCTTTGTTTCCCGCAGCGCCACCTTTTCCACGCGCAGCGGCGACAGCCAGCCCACGCTCAGCCCCGACACTTCCAGCTTCCCGCGCAGGACCTTGTTCGCCGTGGATTCCGCGATGCGTTCCGTCGGCAGCACCGACAGCAACGCGGGCATCATCACCACCAGCAAAACGAGCGCGGCCCCGCACCATGCGAGGCCGCGAACGATCCGCCGCAGGCGCGTCAATTTTCTTTTGGCGCGTGGTTGTTGAACAGCCGATGCCTGTTCCGCCATCGCGCGGTTGTCCCCTTGCCTAGGAGGTTGGATGCGCCTTCGCCGCCGCCATCACCTGCTGGAAGCGTTCCTTCTGCTGCGCCCCCTCCACCCCTTTCAGTTCACCATCCAGCTTCGCGTTGATCCGCGCGATCCGGTCGCTGCTGTCAGGATGCGTCGAAAGCATCTTGTTCAGCGGCCCCTTGTCCTCCGCGATGCGCTTCAGCACGCGCGCCAGTCCCGCAGGATCGTACCCCGTCAGCGCCGCGTACTCCACGCCCATCAGGTCCGCATCGTACTCCATGTTGCGATCCAGCCCGCGATTGAACACCAGGTCCGTGCCGATGTCAGCCGCCTTCGCATACTGGGAAAGATCATCCTTCCCCGCAAGGCCCTGCGCACCGCTCATCAGCCCGTTGATCACCTGATTGCGCTTCATCATCGTCAGCATGTGCTCCTGCGTGACGTGCGCCACTTCATGCGCAAGGATGCCCGCCAGTTCCGACTCATCCTCGATCTTCGAAAGCAGCCCCGTCGTGATGAACACGTAGCCACCGGGCGCCGCCCACGACGCGATTTCGTCATCCTGCACCACCGCGAAGCTGAAGGGCTGCCCCGCGCGCGGCGTCTTCCGCACGATTGCCAGCCCCACCTTGTTCACGTAGCTCTGCAGTTGCTCATCATCAACGCGGCGACCCTTCTCCGTGAAGCTCTTCACCGCCATTGTGCCGCCCACGGAACGCTCCACCTCCGCGCTCATGGGCGCCCCAACCGTGCCGAACACCACGTCGCGGCCCGCGTTGAACAACTGCTCATTGCGCTTCCGTTCCGCCTCGCGCTTTTCCTTTTTTTCCCGCGCCTCGCGTTCCTTCTTTGATTCCTTCTTCCCGCCCGACTTCTTGTCGGAGGATTTTTTGTCGGAGGACTTGTCAGAATCCGCCAGCATCGTGCGCGGCACATCGCGATAGCCATCAGCCAGCGCGGAACCCGCCAGCATCGCGCTCAGCACCAGGGAAAGGAGCATCGTCGTTCTCATTGTGCGAACACCTTTCCTTCCGCCAGAAATGCATCAATATCCGCGTTCGTGATCTTCGCGGCGCTTTCCTCCATCTTCGTCGCGTCCGTGATCGCCTCCTCCGGCAGGTTGCTTTCCTTCGCCGCCTGCTGCGTCGTGGCCGTAAGGCCCCGCTGCGCATTCACGCTGTCGCGCTCGTTCGGGCCGCTGCTGGCGATCACTATCGGGGAGCGCCCGCCTGAAGTTTTCGGCGGCGTCTCGCTCAGGTTCAGCTTCGACACATAACCCACAACTCCCGATGCGGTGCGCACCTTCCACTGAAGCGCGCCCTTTTCCGTCACGGAAACCTGATCACCGATCTGCAGCTTCGTCACCGTCGCCGAACTCAGCGCCGTCGATTGCCGCACAAGCGTGTTCGCGCTCTTCACATACATCGTGGCCGCTGCCGTCGCGGGTGCCGCGCTCGTGGGCTTCGGCGTCATGCGCGCGATGCCTTGGTTTGCGGCTGGTTGCTCCGCGGGCGCAGCCGGTGCCGCAGCCGTCGGTCGCGGTGTTTGCGCCCACACACCCGATGCGGGACCCGCCGTCGGTGTTCGATCCACCGCCCGGCCCGGTGGCTGCTGCGCCACCGTCGAGCCGCTGCAACCGAACAACGCCAATGCCAGAATGAAGCAGGAGATTTTTTTCATCGCAGGTTCACTTTTTCTTTTCAATGGGGCCCTTCCATGCGTTCAGTCCACCATTCAGGTTGGACACGCTGGCGAATCCTTGCTGAAGCAAGAATGCGCCCACATCCATGCTGCGCATGCCAGCCGCACAATACACTATTACCGCCTTGTCGGGATCCAATTCATCCAAACGCCCCTGAATTTCGTGCATGGGAATGTGAACCGCGCCGGGAATCATCCCCGATGCCTCAATTTCATGGGGTTCCCGCACATCCAGAAAAACCGGCCGGTCCGGTTGGTTGTAAATGTCCAGCACCTCCGTGGCCGCCAGTTCCTGCGGAACCGAACCCGCATCCTGCCATGAACGCGCGGACGGCTTTGCCGCTGCCGGCTTGCTCGTGTTCGCCGCCGACTCCTTCCCTGCGTCATCCTTGCCGCCAAAAAGTTTCGAAATGAATCCCATGTGTCAGTGCCCCATGACCGAAAGTTCAGACCTCTCCCTCCACATTCGCGTTTGGCACCCCGCGTGCCAACAACGAATTGCAGACAACACCCACCTGCCGACAGGCCGCCTCCAGCACCGCCACCTCCAGCGCCGCCGAAACCGTCAATCGCAACCGGCTCGTTCCGCGCGGAACCGTCGGCGGCCGCACCGCCAGCGCAAGAACGCCCCGTTCGCGCAGCAACGCCGACGCCCGCAGCGCACGCTCCGCATCGCCCAGCACTGCGGGAATGATCGCCGATTCGCTGCGAAGAATGTTCAGCCCCGCCCCGCGCAGCACACTCCTCGCCATCGCGGAATTTTCCCGCAGCGCACGAACGCGATGCCCATCCCGCACGATGATCCGAAGCGACTCCAGCGCCGCGCCCACCGCCGCCGGTGCGAGCCCCGTTGTATAGACAAAAGGCCGCGCCGAATTCACCAACGCCCCGCGCACCTCCCCCGCGCCCAGCACCACGCCACCCTGCGCGCCCAGTGCCTTGCTCATCGTCGCCGTGATCACCAACCGGCCCGCATGCGCCGCAGGATCGATTCCAAAATGCTCCGCCGTGCCCCGCCCCCGCTCCCCCAGCACCCCCGTGCCGTGCGCGTCATCCATGATAATCGCCGCACCGAATTTTTCCGCCAACTGCAGCAAATCCGGCAGCGGCGCCACGTCCCCATCCATGCTGTACACGCCCTCGCATAAAATCCACGCCACCCCCGAATCCGCACCACTGCGCGCCGCGTTTTTCTCCAGCAACTCCTCCAACCGTTTCACATCATTGTGGGGAAACACGCGCAGCTTCGCGCCCGAAAGCCGCACTCCGTCCACCAGACACGCGTGCGCCAGGCGGTCCGCAAACACCGTGTCACCGGAATCGATCAACGCCGAACACGCGCCCAGATTCGCCGCGTAGCCCGATGGAAAAACCGTCGCGGTCTCCGTTCCCTTGAACGAAGCCAACTCACCCTCCAACTCCTCCAGCAACTCATAATTTCCCGTGATCAGCCGCGACGCCCGCGCTCCCGCGCCAAACTTCTCCGCGGCGCGCCTCGCTCCCGCGATCACCTCCTCATTTCGCGAAAGCCCCAGATAATCGTTGCTGCAAAGGTCGATACAATCCCCGCCGTCGAAGCGGATGTGCCCGCCTTGCGCCGGCGACATCGGTCTCATCCGCCGCAGCAGGTTCTTCGCCTCCAGTGCCGCGCGCCGCGCGCGAAGCCGTTCGCGCCAATCGCTCACTGCTACTTCCTCTCCTTCCTCTGGCGACGGGAAGGCTTCTTTTCTGCGGGAAGCGGCGCCTCCTGAAGCTGTTCCTGCTCCGGCAGGACCACTTCCTTCTGGCTTTCCGTGATCACTTTGCGGATCGCCATCAACCGCCCCAGCGGCGTCAGCACCGGGCTGTATCGCGGCGCCTTCAGTGTTCCGCGCAGCTTGTACGACACGATCTGGCTCCCCACCACATCCACGAAATCCCCGATGATGCGGATCACCGGAATGTCCTTCAGCTTCTTCGAAAGCACGCTTGCCGTCACGTCGAAGAACAGCCGCCCGCGATAATCCAGATAACCATCCGCCGTGATGTTTATGCTCGGATTCTTGATCACCAAGTCCGGCAGGAAAACCTTCTGGTCATACATATTCACCGTTCCCGTCACGGTGGACGTGTTCAACCCCTGACTGGACGCCAACTCCAACACGCTGCGTGCGTAGGTGAGAATGATGTTCCCCACCACGGACGATTTTTCAATCGTGTAGCGCCCCGTGCCCTTGTACGTTGGATAATTCATCAACTGGCCGCTGAAGTTCGTCTCCGCGCTGATGAGCCCGTCCATCAGTTGTTCCCGCTCGTAAAGCGCATTCATGAACGGCTTCAAATCCACGCGATTGAATTCCCCCTTGAACGTCGCCCGCGGCGCCTGCCCGTCAATCAGATCAAAACGCAGGTCCCCCTTCGACGGCCCGCCGTACAGCATC
>JADZDZ010000097.1 GCA_020850785.1 Candidatus Sumerlaeota bacterium
AATCTCGCGCGGCGGCATCTTCCAGACCTTTCGTGCGTAGGGCGCGACGAGCAGCTCATAAAGCTGCGGCCCGAACGCGCTCTTCATCAGCGACTCAAAGGACTCCCGCTCCCGGCCCGCCAGGCCGAAAACCTCCGACGCCTTGTTGAGGACGAAGCTCGCCCCCGCACCAGCGAGCGTCGTGATGCCAAGATGCTGCATCACCTCCGCAGGCCGTGGCGGATATTCAATCCAACCACCGCGCAACCACATCCGCGACGCGCGCTTCACCGTTTCCAGGTCCGGACCGGCAAGTTGTTCGAGAAATTTCTGAACGTCGGGCAGTTCGGTGAAGATGCGATGGGGACCGAGGTCCGCAATGTGATCGCCAACAACCAGCGATCGCGCGAGGCCGCCCGGTTCCTCCCCCGCCTCCAGCAGCGTCACATCCAGCGATGGGTCCTTTTCAAGCAACCGCCATGCGGCCGCGAGACCGCACACACCAGCACCAAGGATGACAATGCGACGCTTCAAGACCCCAGCCGGAAGATCGAACCAACACGGTGGATTTTTTCCGCGACATCAAGGCACTGTTCGCGCGATTCGGGGAGCTTCCATTCCTGCTGCAGCAACCGGTCAAGGTGCACGCAAATCTCCATCGGCTTCGCGCCCTTCTTCAGCAGCACAAGGAGAGGTCCGACGTGATCGGCGTAGGCGGTTTCGAATCCCTTCAGCCCACGCATCGCCAGCGGATCCCAGCCGCACAGGATGCGGTTGATTTCCTGCCGCATCGCCTTCGTCGCCATCTTCGCGTTGTTTTCCTCGGCGCTTTGCGGCGACTGCGCGGCCTTCGGCGACGGCTTCGCCATGTTACTTGCCACCCTCGTAGACGCTCCGCTTCAGCACCCCCACGTAGGGAAGGTTGCGGTACATTTCCGAATAATCAAGTCCGTAGCCGACGACAAACTTGTCCTCGATGTCGTAACCCTTGTACTTGATTTCCACTTCCGCCACGCGCTTCTTCACCTTCTTGTAGAGGAACGCGGCCACTTCCACGCTCGCGGGATGATGCACGCGCAGCAGGTCGCGAATCGCGGCCAGCGTCCGGCCCGAATCGTAGATGTCCTCGCAGACAATCACGTGCTTGCCGCGCAGGTCCACCTCCACGTCCTTCGTGATCTGCACCCGCCCGCTGCTCGTCGTGCCGGTGCCATAGGAGGACGCGCCAGCCATGTCGAAGGAATGGGGAATGGCGATCGCGCGCGTCAGGTCAGACAGGAATACAAGGCCGCCGCGCAGGATTCCCACCAGCACCAACGGCTTGCCGCGATAATCATTCTCAATCGCCTTTCCCATTTCGGCGACGCGCTGCGCGATGTCCTTCTGCGTCAGGAGAATTTCCTCGATGTCATCATCCAGATTGCGCGACGCGCGTAATCCCGAATTGGCAGCGGACTTTTTCGTGGCTGTCATCGCCGTTCGTAGAATCCTTCCATGCGTTGAGTGGTCTCCTCCCGCGTCAGCTTCCCATCCGTGAAGTAGTAAATCTTCCCCTGGTCATAGTACTGGTAGATTTGCACGGGACGCCGCGAAACATCCACGCTGTTCTTGATTTCCTGGGGATCGCCATACTCGCAGATCACCTTCAGTTCGTCGGGCAGCGGGCTTTTCTCCGCCCCCTTCTTCGTGAACGTGTATATCTCACCCTTGTCCTTGTAGATCCAGTCCATCGGAAGGTCCTTCCCCTCGGTGAAGCGGCGCAGGCTGCGCTTCGACTTGTCCTTCACGAAGAGCATCTCCGTCACCTCGCGCCGCGTGACGGGTTTCCCATCCTTCCGCCAACGAAACCGGAAGTGATCGGGCGGGCCTTCCTTCTCATAAACCGCCTGCCGCACCGCCGCCTCCGTGGGGTCCAGCGGCCAATCCTTCTTCTCCAGCGGCCAATCCGCCGGCACTTCCATCACGTTGAAGGAATATTCGATGTCCGGGAACAGCACGCGCTGCTTCGGCTTTCCGGCACATGCTGCCAGCACGCATGCACTGATGACGGCCAGAACGACGGCCAGCTTCCGAATCAAGAACGCCATTGTGAGTTTGCTCAACTTTATCCCAGCAGGTCCTGAAGCTGCTTCTGCAACGCTTCAAATTCCTTTTCCTTGCGCGCCCATTCCGTCGCGCCCTTCTCCAGCACTTCCACCTTCTCGCCCAGTTCCATCAACTGGCGCATCTGCTCGCCAATGACCTCTTCCTTTTCTTCCAAGGCGAGGGCATCCTCCTTCCCCTTCGCTTCGGCCTGCTCCAGCTTCTCCGTCAATTCCATCAACTGCTGCATTTGTTCAAGAATGACGGCTTCGCTTTCCGCGGTGTCACCGGCCTCCGCCAGCTTCTTCTGCAAATCCTCGATCTGCCGGTGCTGCTCGCGGATAACCTCCTCCTTCTCCGCCAGCTTCTCCTGAACCATTTTAAGGAGGTTGCTGCCTTCAATCATGACGTATTGTGCTCCGCCTATGTTTGCTGGGAAAGGGATCGTTTCGCCACACAGGCAACGGCCCAAACGCCCCGTTGTCAAGCCAAGCAACCCCCGCCGATTTTTTCCCCCACTTACCCAATTAGTACTTGAAGCTGTTTGCGACGCTGTGGCCGATACGCAGGCAAGTGTTCTATACTGAGCCCTGAAGGACGGCGCGAATCCTGCATCACAGCCATCCGAAGGGTCATTTTCCGAGGTCACTTTCCCTTGAAAAAGGTGTTCGTTACAGGCGCAGACGGAATGCTCGGCACGGAGGTCATCAAGTCCCTGCGCCGTGACTCCGCCATCAGTGTCGTCCCCTCCACGATCGCGGACATGGACATCACCAACCTCGCCGCCGTCCGCGCGTCGCTCGAAAGGCATCGCCCCACCCATATCATCCACTGCGCCGCGTTCACCTTTGTCGACACCGCCGAAAAGGAGCCCCTTCGCGCCTACCAGATCAACGCCGAGGGAACCAAGAACCTCGCCTTCTTCTGCCGCGAGTTCGACATCGAGCTGATCTACCTTTCCACCGACTACGTCTTCTCCGGCGAAAAACGCGAACCTTACCTCGAAACCGACGCCACGGGGCCCATCAACATTTACGGAAAGTCAAAGCTGCTGGGCGAAACCTACATCCAGGCCCTTCTGGAAAAGTACAAGATCGTCCGCACAAGCTGGCTCAACGGCCTTGGCGGCGACTACACGCGCAACTTCATCGAAACCATGCTTCGCATCAGCGAAACGCGCTCCACCATTTCCGTCGTGAATGACCAGACCGGCCGCGCCACCTTCACCTTCGACCTCGCGCCGATGCTGACCACCCTCCTCGACGTCAACGCCTACGGCATCTTCCACGTCGCCAACAGCGGCATCTGCACGTGGTATGAACTCGCGCGGGAAATTTTTCAGATCGCAGGCCGCACCGACGTCACCGTTCACCCGATCCTGAGCGAACAATTCCGCTCCGCCGCCAAGCGCCCCACCTACTCCGTCATGTCGCTCAAGCGCACGGAACAACTTGGCCTGCGCCCGCTGCCGGAATGGCGCGCATCGCTGCGCGAATACTTCCGTCGCCGCGAATTCATCGCCCAAAGCCTCAACCTTCCCCCGCAGGTGGCACCATCGCCGCAGGCAATGCGGTTGTAGCCGAAAACCCGCGCCCCTACGGCAGCCGATCCAGAACCGCCTCGATCCTGCCACCCTCCATCATCATCACCCGATCCGCCAGCCGCGCCACCTCATCCCGCGTGTGGCTGACGTAAATCATCGGGATTCCCAGTTCCCGCTTCAGCCGCTCCAGCAGCGGAAAAATCATCGTCCTGCTGTCCAGGTCCAGCGACGCAAGCGGCTCATCCAGCAGCAGCAGTCGCGGCCCGCAGAGAATCGCGCGCGCGAGCGCCACGCGTTGGCGCTCCCCGCCGGAGAGCGTCTTCGGCCTGCGGTCCAGCAGATGCCCGATCCCCGTAAGCTCCACAACTTCACCGTGTGGCATTGCCGCGCGCCCCGCGCGTCGCGCACTCCCGTAGAGAATGTTTTCCTCCACGCTCAGGTGCGGAAAAAGCGCCGCGTGTTGGAACACAAGGCCGATGCCGCGCTCGTGCGCCTGCCTCGCCACATGGTGCGGCGCCCGCTGCCACTCCTCACCGTTGAAGCTTGCCGAACCGCTGAAACGCTCCAGCCCCGCGATGCAGCGCAGCAGCGTCGTCTTCCCGCAGCCCGACGGGCCGAACAGCCTCGTCACTCCCTGGGCGGGAACCTCAAACGTCGCGCGAAGCGAAAACCGCCCGCGCGCAAGCTGGCAATCGCAGGCTATCATCCGATGCGGACGGCGCTCGCGTTGCGATTGAGTGTATAGACAACAACCAGCACCACGAAGGAAAACGCGATCAGTCCCGCCGCCAGCGCGTGCGCGCCGTCGTAGCGGCCCATCTCCACCTGCTCGTAGATCGCGATGCTGACCACGCGCGTCTGGCCGGGGATGCTGCCGCCGATCATCAGCGCCACGCCGAACTCCCCGACCGTGTGCGCGAAACCCAGCACCGCCGCCGTGATGAAGCCCGGCCGCGCCAGCGGCACCGCGATGCTCATGAAGCGATCCATCGGCGATGCGCCAAGCGTCGCCGCCGCGTCCATCACCTCCTCCCCCACCGCGATGAACGCATCGCGCAGCGGCTGCACCACGAAGGGAAGCGAATAGACGATCGACCCCGCCACCAAGCCCGTGAAGGAAAACGCCAGCGAATGCCCCGTCAGCTTCGCCAGCGGCCCGTTCGCGCCCAGCGCCAGCAGCAAATAAAATCCCAGCACCGTTGGCGGCAGGATCAGCGGCAGCGCCACGATCGCCTCCACGATCACCTTCACGCGTGCCCGCGTGCGCGCCAGCCACCACGCCAGCGGCATCGCGATCACCAGCAGCGCCAGCGTCGAAATCGTCGCCAGCTTCAGCGTGATGCCAACTGCGGCAAGGTCCGCCGCGTCAGGGAACGTCATAGCCGTGCGCCTGAATGATCGACTTCCCTTTTGCCGAGCGCATGAACGCCAGAAAACCGCGCGCGGTGGCGTTGTCCCTCAACAGGATCGCGTCCTGCTGAATCGGATCGTGCAGACTTTTCGTCACCAACCAGTACGATCCCGCCTGCGGCTTCATCTCCTTCACCTGCGACCACGCCACGAATCCAAAATCCGCGTTGCCCGTTTGGACGAACTGAAACGTCTGCGAAATGTTGTCGCCAAAAACCAGCTTGGGCTGCACCCCGTCCCAAAGATTCATTCCCACCAGCACCTTCTTCGCCGCCGCGCCGTAGGGGGCAAGCTCCGGCTTCGCGATGGCAATGCGGTTGAAGTTCCCCGCGCGCAGCAGATTCTCGCCACCACCGCTCAGTATCCCGCTCGTTGACCACAGCGCCAGCCGCCCCTCCGCGTAGGTGAACACCACATCGCCAACGGCACGCCCTCTCTGCTTCAGCAGCTTTGGCCGCTCCGCATCGGCCGAAAGGAACGCATCGAAGGGCGCGCCGTTTTCAATCTGCGAAAACTGCTTCCCGGTGGAGCCGAAGGAAAACTGAATGGTGCCGCTCGTTTCCTTCTCGAAGGCGGAAGCCAGTTCCTTCGCCGTTTCCGTGAAGTTTGATGCAACTGCGATCAGCGCCTTCTGATCCTCGCCGCGGGCGACACCGATGGCGCACAGAATGAACAGTGCGCTGAAAAAGCCCATGACGACGCCCGAAAGTTTTCTGCCGCCCGATGACATTGCCATCTCCATCGAAAAAAAGTGGGGAATGAAGCAGACGCCCCATTCCCCATTGCCTATTCCTGACACCGCTGAGGCGCCAGCCTCATCGCATCACTGCGCGAGCATCGTCCTTCCCGCGAAACCACTCACCTGCCCACCGGCGCGGTAAATGTTGCCAAGACTCACGGTTCCATTCGTCGGATCATAGACCACGGTCAACCAGCCTGCGTTGTCCGTGTCGCTGTTCGCAAACTTCAGGCGCAGGGATGTTTCGGGATCAATTGCGGGATTGTTCTGGAAGCCGTAACGCTTGTCCGGCCCCCGGCTTGCAATCCACCACCACACCGTCGTTTGGCCCGCCGGTGAAATGCTGGGCGCCGTCGCGGGAATTTCCAGCATCTGATTCTGGCTGTTGCACGCCTCGTAAGTCAGCGTCACCTGCCCAACGCTTCCGCTGGGACGCGTGAACGGGTCCTGCATCCGCGCCACGGTAAGGTAGGCGATCGGCGTGCTGAGCACCGCCCATGAATCGCGAACCCCCTCCACCTTCACGCCATAGGGTGGCGGATAGTGGTTCGTGTCCACGCGATAGCTTTCCATCGCCGTTGCAACGCTTCGCATGTCCGCCTTCGTGCGGGACACTTTCGCGCGCGTTTGTGCCTCCAGAAAATTCGGAACCGCAATCGCCGCAAGGATCGCGATGATCGCAACAACAATCAACAATTCAATCAACGTAAACCCCGACTGCTTCTTCATTTCACCGGCTCCATCGGCTTCACGACTTGCCGCATGTCAACAACCTGAAGCGCCGCCAGGTGATACATCGAACGCGCACCTTCCTTGTCCGTTGGCACCACAAGGCGGAACGGCCCCATCTCCTCCGGCAGAGGCTTTCCATCCAGCTTCCACACCACGAAAGCCTTCGTGGGCTGCCCCTGAAATGTGGAAAGTTCAGAGAATGAGAAGACCGCCTGGTAGCCATCCGGCGACGAACCAACGATCACGTACTTCAGCCCCGCCAGCTTCTCCGGCTTCGGAATCTCGTTGCTCATCACGCCAGCCTTCACGCCGTGCTCTGCCAGCACCTTCTCCAGCGGCACGCCCGTGAACCGGTAAGTCTTGTCCTTGTGCTTCCATTCGACTTCCTCGCCGCCCAACTTCTCCAGCGACGCAACGTCGATGGACGCTTCCTTGGAAACCGCACCCGAAATGGTGAGCGCCTCCGCCTTCTTTTCCGTCTTCTCCTCCGCCTGCGACGGCGGCGCCGTGAACACCAGCGCACCAATCATCACCGCAGACATCAGTCCCATCAACAACCGCTTCTTCATGACTTCCCTTTCATGATGTGGAAATAATTTCACCCGCACCGCGAACGTCATAGCCCGGCAACGCCGCCAGCGAGCAGGCAAACCTTCTTGAGCGCAGCACCGCGAGAAGCGCCGCAAACCGTGGGTCGTTTTCAAACTCCACCGCGTAGCAAAGATCGTAGGCCTCGCGCTGCACCGTGAGGAACCGCAGCCCCGCAGATTCCGCCGCATAGCGCACGCAGACGCCCGCATCCGCCCATCCGCTGCGGATCATCTCCGCCACCGCATCGTGGTCGCGCGCCGCGCGATCGTAGCCTTCCGGCGTCGCGCGACGCCCCGCATCCGCCCGCAACTGATCGGAACACCTCCGCGCGCCCGAACCCTCCTCGCGTCCCGCCCAGCGAATCCGCGAGCGCACGATCGCATCGATGGTCCTCTCCGTCGCAGTAACTCGCGGCGCCACCGCGAGCCCTTCCTCCCAGCGCGCAATGTGCAGCAGCCCGTACCCCGCACCCAGCTTCCGCCGCACCGCAGCCGCATTGTCGCTGGAGTTTTTCCCCAGATGAATCCCCGCCAGATGAACGCGCTTCTCCCGCAGCAACTCCAGCGCCGCGCTGCTTGAACGCGTGAACGGCAGCGTCCTGAAGCCGCGCCCCGAAAGCTCGCTCGTCAGCAATCCCACCGCAGGATCACAACCCGCCAGCACCAGCGTACGATGGGGATCGCCCGCCTCCCCACCCGCGTCATCAGTCACCTGCGCGCCCGTCGCCATCCGCTCCACGGGAAAGCGCATCATCCTCCCCGCGACGCTGGCCCGCCAAAAATGCCGCCGGCCCGCCGCATCCCACGACCACGCGGACTCCTCCGGCTCGCCCAGCGTGAACAACTGCTCCACCAAGACGCCCAACGCCCGCGCCAGCTTCATTGCCGCCGCCGTCGATGGCGTCACGCGCCCCGTTTCAATCGCGCTTACTTCGGACCGCGAGAGCTGCGCCCGTGTCGCCAGTTCATCCTGACTCCAGCCCCGCGCCTCGCGCTGCACCTTCAGGGAGTTGAAAATTGCCTCAGACATGATTGTATCAGCCATGACATGGTCATATCGGTCAAGGGCGAAACGCTTTTCCGTGGCATTGGCGTCTCGCCACGCAATCTCTGGATGGCTACGAAATTTCGGAAAGTGCCCTAAACAGCCAGCACCACCAGGCTTCTTTCAGGCACGAAGATCGTCCCGCTTGCCTTGAACAGCGCACTGGTGCCCGCCAGTTGCCCCTGCGCGTAAACCTGCCAATCGCCCGCAGGAAGATTGAACTGCACATCGCGTCCATCGGGATTGATCACGACCAGCGCCTGCTTCCAGGTCTCCCCCGCAAGGCCCTCGCCATTGATTTCAAATACCAGGGAATGCGGCGATGCGCAAAGGTCGTCGCGCCAACGCAGCCGTGATTCAACCTCGCCGCGCGTTGCCAGCCGGAACAGCGGATGCGCACGGCGCAGCGCGATCATGCCGCGTATATACAGGAACAAACCCTCGAATCTCTGCTTCCGTTCCCACTCGATGCGATTGATTTCATCCGGCAGGTTGTAGCTGTTGTGGTGCCCGCCCTTCGTGCGCGCCAACTCATGGCCGCCATGCAGGAACATCACCCCCTGACTGACGGCAAGGATGCCCGCCGTCAGCATCTGCATTTTCACCCGCGCCTCTTCCGAAACGCTTTCCGTGGACGCGGCCAGCTTGTCCCACAGCGTCAGGTTGTCGTGACACGTCGCGTACTGGATCGCATCGGCGGGATGCTGCGCCCAATCGTGGATCGCCCCCTCGATTCCCTGCTTGATGCGGTCCCGCCCCTCGCCGCACTGCACGTAGCCCTGTTCGCCCCCTTCGGGCGAACCCTTCAACGCATTGCGGAAATTGTCGTTGAAGGAACCGATGTCCGTTCCATGCAGCACATGCTTCGTCGTCAGGGTCTGGACGCCGCACCCATCCGGCCCCTGCGCCGCCCAGGGCTCGCCATAGATCAGCAACGTCGGATCAATCTTCCGCAACGAATCGCGTATATACACCAGCGTTTCCAGGTCCACCAGCGCCATCAGGTCGAACCTAAAACCGTCCAC
>JADZDZ010000098.1 GCA_020850785.1 Candidatus Sumerlaeota bacterium
ATTCGCCTGAATCAGGCTGCGAAGCTGCGTGGCTTCCGTATTGCGCTTGGAACTGCTGGTGGTCAGGAGGTGAACGCTGATCGCCCACAGGTCCTTGTCGCCGGGGATGTCAATGCGCGCCCAGGCGAAGTCGCGGTTGGAAACGCTGGTGTCATCCCATTCCCCGGATGAGATGATTGGATAGCGGCTGATGATGCCGTTGGGAATCTGCGCGCCCCCCTCGCGGTAGTACTGGAAGGTTGTGCCGAATGCGGTGTCCACGAATGAGCGGATGTCCGCAGTGGAGTTCGATCCGTAATTGAATTCCTGAATCATCACGATGTCAGGATCAGTGCCCTGAAAGATCCTTATGCCGTGGCCGGGATCGTAGGACTGGTTGTTGCCGCTGGAAATGTTGGCCGCCATTAGGCGGATGCGAGTCGTCTGTGCGTTGGCGCCGCAGGCGAAGCCTCCCGCCATGGCAATGGCGAGTGCGACAACGAAATGGTTTCTCGTCGGCATGGAGTATTGACTCCGTGGAAATGAGGGGTGAGGGACCGTGGTCCTTCTTCCGGGGGACGAAAGCAGCCAACAGGAAAATGACGGCGATGTCAATTCCTATGAGTGAATCAAATATTTGTGAATGGTAAATTGCAATCGCTGGGGGGGCTTCAGCCTCTCGCGGCGCGGCCCCGCCGTTCCAATTCCTCTGCGGAAATGTTTTCAGAACTGCGTGATCGGCCTTGGTGTCACGGCTGCGACGGCGAAGGCAAGTTCATCATGGGAACGATCGAGAAGGTGAATGACCTCCTCGTCACTGGTGGGACTGAAGTCCTCATACCAGGTTCCAACGGCGATGAAATGCTCAGGATGGACGGCGCAAATGACCTCGTCCGCATCTGCGGCCAGCGATCGGCAACTGGCCGCCGCGCCGACCGGCACGGCAGCGACGATGCGGAGAGGGTTTTGAAGGCGAAGCGCCTTGATCGCGACGGCCATCGTGCTCCCCGTGGCGAGTCCATCATCGACGAGGATGACGGTCTTTCCCTTGATGGTCGGCGCACGCCTTCCATGACGGAAAAGCTCATCCTGCCGGTTCAGTTCTTCGGCTTCACGGGCAGTTGCCTCCTCAATGTCGCGCGCGCCGATCGACAATTGGTCGATCAACTCGTGATTGAAGAGCTGGATGTTGCCTATCGAGACCGCGCCCATTGCGAGTTCGCGACGGAAGGGGACGCCGATCTTGCGAACAAGGAACACATCCAGAGGTAGGTTGAGACGCTCGGCCACTTCGAACGCCACGGGCACTCCGCCGCGTGGGAGGCCCAATACAAGCGCATTGAGATCATTCTCGAAATGGAGAAGATGCTCTGCGAGGGCTTTCCCAGCATGAAACCGGTTGGCGAAACGCATGGATGCAGTTCCTCAACTCACATCCCAGCGACAGGTGTGCCCGTGTCGAAA
Source organism: Candidatus Sumerlaeota bacterium (assembly GCA_020850785.1). Lineage (GTDB taxonomy): Bacteria > Sumerlaeota > Sumerlaeia > SLMS01 > SLMS01 > JADZDZ01. The sequence goes on from JADZDZ010000098.1 coordinate 1,444, forward strand.
TTTCTTTGGAAATTAACTTCGCGCATGGGCGGGTGTCTGTGCGGATGCTGCGCCAATTGGTGGCGCCTCAATGCACGAGCAACTCGAAGCCAGTCGTCGCGAAAGGGCGGAACCGCACCGGCCCGGCGGTGCCTGCCGGGAAGTAGGGGACTATTGCACCCCTTTATACCACTGCAATTTTCCCGTTCGTGATTTTTGCAATGCCGGTTGCTCTACACCAGATGAAACAGAATCAGCAGGCCCGGCAGCACGAGAGCGGCATCGACGACAATTGTTCCCAGAGCGTTGCGCTGCAGCAGCCGTGGAAAGCAGGAGGCCGCCACAAGCAGCGACGCCCCCAAGGCCAGCCCGATCCTCGACTCCCAGGCGGCAATCACCGCGGCTACCGCCGCCAGCGCCGCCGTCACGAGGCAGGTGGTCCGCGCTCCCAGCAGGACCGGCAGCGTGATGACGGCGCGCGCACGATCCTCCTCCACGTCCTTCAGGTCGCAAAGAATGCAGGCCGCGGAGACAGCCAATGCCAATGACGCCGCCATCGTCAGCAGGGAGGACTGAACGGCGGGGGATTGCAGCGGCAGGACGATGCAGGCGATGGTCCACAGCACCGTAATAAGGAATGTCTTCGCCAGCGGAAGGCGCTTAAGGCGCGAGTAGGTCAATCCCACCACCGAAAAGAGGAACGTGAGGATGGCGCAGTGGGCGGGGATAAAGGCCGCCATGAGCAACATCCCCAGCGACGCGAGAACAAAAACAACGGCCAGCGCCCGGCGCAGCCATCGCGGGGGAAGGTTCCGTCCCGCATCAATCAACCTGTCAAAACTGTATGCCGCAGCAATGCCGCACAGCAGCACCGCAAGGCCGGGAATGGAATAGGATGCGCCGGTTGCCCGGTGTGCGACCATGGCCAGCGAACAACCGACAAAAACCGGCAGTGCCTGCTGCAGGGCAAGCAGCGCCGGCGGAAAAGCCTCGGAAAACGGATGGCGGGAACTGGCGCCGATCATGATCTGAACATTCTCACGCAGGCCGTCGGTCGTTCAAGGATTCAATGAATGGGAGGCTGCGGTTTTCACGGGTCTTTCACTAAAAATCCTTTGGCATTGGCCTTTTGGCGCGCGTGATATTTCCCGAACCGGATAAATTTGGCGAAGGATCGCGCGAAGACAACAGTGCCTCTCCTCTCATGGCTGCTTCTTTACGGCGCCGCGCTGGCAGTGGGCAGGCTCCTGTGCTGGAGAATTTTGCAGCAGAGCCTGCGGGAGTCATTCAACCGCGCGCAGGTCCTCATTATTGAAGTCATGCTCGGTGTTGGTGTGCTGGGCACGCTGGCGTTGGTGGGAAGTGCGGCGGGAATTCTGCGGCAGGCCGTGGCGGCATCGATCATCGTCGCTCTGGGGGTGTGCGGCTTCCTGCTCATGGCGGGGGAGCTCCGAGCGTTGCTGCGATCGGGAATACGATGGCTGAACATGAAGAATATCGGCGGCGCGCTCCTGCTGCTTCTCATCTTCGCACCGCAGTTCCGTCTCGCCTGGCATCCCAACCTGCAACTGGACGCATGGGTTTATCACTTCACCGTGCCGAAGCAGTGGTTGATGCACGGACGACTGATTGAGGTTCCCTATGAGGCTTCTGCGAATTACTATCTGCTCGCGCAGGCGTGGATGCTCTGGGGGATCGCCCTCTGCACGGACGACACTATTCTTCCCCATCTGCATTCAGTCTTCGCGTGCGCGGGGATGACGATCTTTCTCCTGCTGGAAATGCGCCGTCACATCGGTGGTGGCGCCGCGTGGTTGCTGGCGGCGATGTGGCTGGCCTGCGACGAGATGTTTGAATTTTCCCATCAGGACTACATCGATGTGCAGCAGGGCTTTTTCGTGCTTGTGGGGTGCGTTGTTGCGGTTCGTGCGCTGGACAGCGACGCCCCCATGCGCAGGAATCTGATGATAGTATCGGGCTTGCTTGTGGGTTTTGCGGCGGCGATGAAGATCATGGCGCTGGGCGTTTTCGTCACGATCGTGATCGTCAGTGTTGCGATGAACTGGAAGGCGCGCGCCTTTCGTGATACGCTTTGGTTCACCGGAGCATTCTTCGCCGTGCTCATGCCGTGGATCATCAAGAGCATCGTCTTCACGGGAAATCCCGTGTATCCTTTTGCCGTGGACCTGTTTCCCACGTTCACGCGCCACATCCGCAGCGCGAAGGAATTACACGGCGTCTATTCCGATTACCTCGCTCCTGCGGGATTCGGCGACGTGGTCGTCTATCGCGCGAAGCAACTTCTCACGAGCCTTCGCCTTGCAACCTACATCGACCAACTCATGATCGCATGGCTTTTTGTGGTGGCGTTTCTGATGGCGATCCTCCGCAGGGATCGTTCGCGGGAAGCGACGGCCGCGCTGTGGATTGGCGTGCTGCTGCTGCCGTTCACGCTTTTCACTCCCGCCCAGCGTTTCGCCATCGGCGCGCAGGCATTTCAGTTCCTGATCCTCGCGATTTGCGTCGGGCGTGTGTGGGACGAATCCGTGACGCAACGCAGGCGATGGACCATGGCGGCAATTGTGGGTGCGCTGCTCCTTGTGGCATGGCGGGAGTCCGTCGGCGCCATCTCCACGTACAATTCCTTTCTTTCGCGCCAGCAGCCGCGTACCGTGTCGCTCTTTCCCGGCACTCAATCCATGATTGCCGAGTGGCACGCAACGCACGACTACTACACGATGGTGCAATACATCGAGCAGCACACCGGCGGGAATGACATCGTGATGACCATTGGGTCCAACATGGTTGTGCCCCTGCTGGACGTTCCCATTTTTGAGAACTCGCACGTCAATGGCGCCGACATTTTCACCATGCTGGCCGACGAGGGGAACGACGCCGACGCCATCGCGGAAAAGTTGAAGGAATGGAAAGTGACGCGTGTTCTCGCGATCAGCGGAATGCCGACCGATGGAGAGGGTGCCGCCTTCGTCAACAAGTACCTTGAGCCCGAATATTCCGCTGCCAATATGACCTTCTATCGGGTGCGCCGTGATTAGGAGCAACAGTCGTGCGTAAAATTCCCACACCAACAGAACCAACTACGCTGCTGCCGCACCTGCTGGCGACGCTGGGCGGGATGAAGCGCACGCGCGTGAAGGAGTTGCTTCGCGCCGGTCTGGTGCACGTGGATGATGAATCCATCACGCAGCACGATCATCCGCTGCGGCCCGGCCAGCGGATTGAAATTCGCGATCACCGCGCCATCGCAGCCCGTTCGCTGTCGTTCCCCGTTCTCTTTGAGGACGCAACGCTGATTGCCATCAACAAGCCGTGTGGTTTGCTGACGATTGCCACCGCGACAGAGCGAACGAAGACCGCCTATTCGATCCTGAACCATGCGCTGGCCGCCACACGGGAGCGGGTGTTCGTCGTTCATCGCCTCGACCGGTTTACCTCCGGCGTCCTGCTGTTTGCAAAGACGGAGGAGGCGAAGGAGCGCATCATGGGGAACTGGGAGGCGGCGGAAAAAATGTATCACGCGCTGGTGGAAGGAACACCGAGGCCCGAAGTGCGAACGCTGGTTCATCACCTGCGGGAGGATGAGCGCCTCATTGTTCACGCGATGGATTCGCCGGTGCGGAATTCGCAGCGGGCCTCGCTCACATACAGGGTGAAGCAATCGGGCCGCACACATTCGCTGCTGGAAATTGACCTGGACACGGGGCGAAAAAACCAGATTCGCGCGCAACTGGCGGCGATCGGGCATCCCATCGCAGGTGATGCAAAGTATGGCGCCCGGACAAATCCCATCGGGCGAATGGCGTTGCACGCCTCGCAGCTTTCAATTCCGCATCCCATCACGAAACAGCGCATCCAGTTCGAGGCTCCGCTGCCGGAGGGATTCAGGGCGAGGATGGATTTCGCCGGCTGATTTTGTGCAGTGAATCAGGAGCCCTGCGATTGGGTTTCCGCCTGCCTCGTTCGATAGACCTGAAGCAGGTCACCGCGACCGATCATTCCCACCACGCGCCGTGAATTGTGGTTCGCCAGCACGGGAATGCCCGAAGTCTGGCTCGTGGTGAAAATCGCCAGCGCCTCCGTGACGGTGGAATCGGGATAGAGCACGCGGGGATTGTTGTCCGCCGCGTCGGCGGCAATGATGGCCTCGCCAACATCCCCCATGTTCAGGACGCCGCGCAGGTCGTTCACCGAAATCACCCCGACAAGATTCTCGTTCTCATCGACGACGGCGAAGGATTCGTCCGGCGTGTTGCTGAAGGTGTCGAGGATGCTAGCAAGGTTGTCGTCGGCCCGCAGGCGGACAAACTCCCGCTTCATGACGCGCCGCACGGCGGTTGTGAGCGCGGGATCGCGGCGGCGGCGCAGTTGTTCCTCCACGTCAAAGCCCTCGCGAATCAGCGTCATCGTGTAGATGGAACCGTGCAGCATCGAATGTACGAGGACCGTGCTGATCGCGCAGCAGATCATCAGCGGCAGCACAAGGCGATAGTTCCCTCCAGAAACCTCGTAGATGATCAGCACTGCGGCGATTGGGAGGTGCAGCGCGCTGCCCACGCAGCCAGCCATTCCCACCATCGCGAACACGGGAATCGGTGGCATCGAACCGGGCGCGATTTGGTTCGCAAAAGCGCCAAACCCCGCTCCCACACAGGCGCCCACAACCATGGCCGGCGCGAACGTGCCGCCGGTGCCGCCCGAACCAAGCGTGAGGGAAATGGCGATGATCTTCACGAGGCCGATCGTCAGAAAAATGAAGGGAACGGACAACGAAACCGCGTCGCCGGGGAACGAGGCGGGACCAAGGATCGACTCGTTGACGAACGCGTAACCTTCGCCAATCACGTCGGGAAAGAAGAGGCCGACGATTCCAACGCCAAGGCCGCCGACCGCCGGCTTGATCCAATGGGGAATTTTGATGCGGCTGAAAAGGTCGTGCGTCTTGAAGAGCGTATAGACAAAAAGCGCGCTCGCGAGCCCGCAGAGAAGCCCCTCCAGCGTGAAGGCAAGAATCTGTATCGGCGACATCGAGATCGCGTCAAAGAGTTCATCCTTCACGGGAATGAGCGCCGCTGATTCGGGAAGCAGCGCCTGACTCGTGACAGAGGAGACCACA